>NZ_VRUZ01000155.1:0-5181 GCF_008039485.1 Methylobacterium sp. WL69
ACGTCGTCCCGGAAGCGCTCCCCGAGCCCCCCAGATCTTTCGCCTGACGCTGTCGCGCGTCCCGCGCGCCGTTGCCCCCGGGGCCGGCGCCGGAACGCCGTTCCCTGCTCCGTCGGCGAAAGACTTCTTCATGCCCCTCGTTTCCGCGGCCGCCCTGCGCGCCCTCGCCCTCGCCTGTGTGCTGCTCGCCCCCGGCCTCGCCGCGGCGCATGAGGGCCACGACCACGGCGCCGAAGCCCCCCCGGCCCCCGTGGCGGCGGCGCCCCGCGCCGAGGCCGTCTCCGAGCGGTTCGAACTCGTGGCCGTGGTCGCGGGCGAAGACCTCGTCCTCACCCTCGACCGCTTCGTCACCAACGCGCCCGTGCCGGGCGCCGGCATCGCCGTGTCCCTGGCGGGCCAGCCCCGGCGGAAGGCCGTCGAGACGGCGCCCGGCACCTACCGCCTGCCCCTACCCTGGCCGGCGGGCCAGACCCACAGCGATCTCATGGTCGGGGTCAGCGAGGGCGGCCGAACCGACATCCTCACCCTCGACTTCGACCTGCCGGAGGCGCCGGCCGCCACGGCGAGCACCGGGGATGCGGCCCCGACGCTGGCCGAACGCTTCGCCCGCCAGAACCCCATGGCGACGGCCGCCGGCGGCTTCCTCCTCGGGCTGGCCGCCGTCGCGATGGTGCGCGGACGCCGGACCGCCCCGGTCCTGGCCCTCCTCGCCCTCGCCACGACCCTGATCCTCGGCGGCACGGCTTTCGCCCACGAGGGCCACGACGAGGACAAGTCCGCCGGCAAGGCCGCCAACGTCCCCCTCCCGGCGGCCCTGACGCCCGGCGCCCTGGAGCGGGCCCGGCGCCTGCCCGACGGCTCGGTGTTCGTGCCCAAAACCCTGCAGCGCCTGCTGGCCCTGCGCACGGATCTCACCGCCACGGGCCGCGTCGCCCGCACCACGGAACTGCCCGGCCGGATCATCGCCGACCCCAACGCCAGCGGCGTGGTGCAATCCTCCGTCGGCGGCCGCCTCGCCCCGCCCGCCGGCGGCTTTCCCCGCCTCGGCACCCGGGTGCGGCGCGGCGACGTGCTCGCCACGGTGACGCCGCCGGTCCAGGCCGTGGACGTGTCCGACATGCGCCAGCGCCAGGGCGAGCTCGACCAGCAGATCGCCATCCTGGTCCGCAGGGTCACCCGGTTCGAGCGCCTGTCGACCACGGGCGCCGTGGCCCAGACCCAGCTCGACGATGCCCGCTCGGAGCTCGACGGCCTCAAGGACCGCCGCGCCGCCCTCGACGCCATCCGGCGCGAGCCCGAGGCCCTGGTCGCCCCCGTCGATGGGGTCGTGGCCGAGACCGCCGCCGTGGCCGGCGCCATGGCGGCCCCCGGCACGGTGGTCTACCGCATCGTCGATCCGGCCAAGCTCTGGGTCGAGGCCCTGAGCTTTTCGGCCCTGGCCGAGGGCAGCGCCGCCACGGCGCGGCTCGGCGACGGCACGAGCCTCGCCCTCGCCTATCGCGGCGCGGGGCTCGCCGACCGCAACCAGGCGGTGCCGGTGCAGTTCGCCATCACGGGCGACGCCAGTGCGCTCCGGCTCGGCCAGTTCGTCACCGTGCTCGCCCCCACGGGCGGCGAGCGCCAGGGCCTGCCTCTCCCGCGCGGCGGCCTCGTGCGCACGGAGGGCGGCCACCTCGTCTACGAGCACGTCAGCGCCGAGCGCTTCGTCGCCCACGCCGTGCGGGCCGACGCCCTCGACGCCGACCGGGTGCTGGTGGCCGACGGCCTCGCCCCCGGCCGCCGCATCGTCGTCCAGGGCGCCGAACTCTTGGACCAGATCCGCTAGCCGGATCGCGATGGGACTTGAGCGCGGTCCCCCTCCCCCTTGCGGGGAGGGGTCAGGGGTGGGGGTGGCTCCGCCAGCCTCCGCGGGCGGAAGGCGGCTCGGGAGGTTCTCCTGTGAGCGCCCAGGGTCGCCCAACCACCCCCACCTCCAACTCCTCCCCGCAAGGGGGAGGAGGGGCGCGCCTCCCACGAAACGCACCAGCACCGAAACCCGCCCCCCATCGAACCCATGCCCCAAGAGGCACCAAAAATGTTCGAGACCATCGTCGCGCAGTCCCTGCGCAACCGCCTCCTCGTGCTGGCCCTCGCCGCTGCCCTGGTGCTCACGGGCGTGCTGGCCCTGACCCGCCTGCCCGTGGACGTGCTGCCCGATCTCAACCGGCCCACCGTCACGGTGATGACGGAGGCGGAAGGGCTCGCCCCCCTGGAGGTGGAGCAGCGCGTCACCTACCCCATCGAGACCCGGATGAACGGCCTGCCGGGCGTCACCCGCGTGCGCTCGGTCTCGGGCATCGGCCTGTCCATCGTCACCGTCGAGTTCGAATGGTCGGCCGACCTGTTCCGTGCCCGGCAGTTCGTCGCCGAGCGCCTGGCCCTCGCCCGCTCGGAACTGCCCCCGAACGTCATGCCGCAGATGGGGCCGGTCTCCTCGATCATGGGCGGCATCCTCCTCGTCGCCGTGACGGGGGAGACGGCCACCGCCATGCAGCTGCGCGAGACCGCCGACTTCACCATCCGGCCGCGCCTGCTGTCGATCCCCGGCGTCGCCCAGGTCATCCCCATCGGCGGCGAGGTCCGCCAGTTCCGCGTCGCCCCGAACCCCGCCGCCATGCGGGCGCTCGGCGTCACCAACGACGCCCTGGCCCGGGCGCTGGAAGGCTTCGGCTCCAATGCCGGCGGCGGCTTCACCGATGCGGGGACCCGCGAGGTGCTGATCCGGGCGGTCGGCCGCACCACCCGCCTGGAGGACCTGAGCAACCTCGTGGTGCCGACCCAAGGCGGCCCGGTCTACCTGCGGCAGGTGGCCGACGTCGCCTTCGCGCCCCGGCCCCGGCGCGGCGACGGCGGCTACATGGGGAAGCCCGCCGTCATCGTCTCCGTGGAGAAGCAGCCCGGCATCGACACCGTGCGCCTGACGCGGACCGTGGAGGCGGCGCTCGCCGAGATCGCCCCGGCCCTGCCCAAGGGCATCGAAGCCCAAAAGATCCTGTTCCGGCAGGCGGACTTCATCGAGACGTCCCTCGGCAACGTCGTGACGGTGCTGCTGGAGGCCGTGGCCGTGGTGGCCGTGGTGCTGTTCGCGTTCCTCATGAACGCCCGCACCACCCTGATCTCGCTCACCGCGATTCCGGTCTCGATCCTCGCCACCGCCGCGATCTTCTCGGCCCTGGGCCTCTCCATCAACACCATGACCCTGGGCGGCCTCGCCATCGCCATCGGCGAACTCGTGGACGACGCCGTCGTCGACGTGGAGAACATCCTGCGGCGCCTGCGCGAGAACCGGCACGAAGGGTCCCCGCGCTCGGCCTTCGCCGTGATCGTGGCGGCCTCGAACGAGGTCCGCTCCGGCATCGTCTACGCCACGGCCATCATCTGCCTCGTCTTCGTGCCGCTGTTCGCCCTCACCGGCATCGAGGGCCGCCTGTTCGCGCCGCTCGGCCAAGCCTACATCATCGCCATCCTGTCGAGCCTTTTCGTCTCTCTCACCCTGACACCCGCCCTCGCCTCCTGGCTGCTGCCCGGCCTCAAGGGCCTGGAGGCGCCCGAAGGCCGGCTGATCCGCGGGCTCAAGGCCGGCAACGCCCGCCTCGTCGGCTTCGCGTTCGGGCATCGGACGCTGGTGATGGCCGCCGCCGTCCTGGGCGTCGGTCTGGCGGTCTACGCCGCCGCCGGCCTGCCGCGCGCGTTCCTGCCGCCGTTCAACGAGGGCTCGTTCACCGTCAACCTCGCCTTCACGCCGGGGATCTCGCTCACCGAATCGAGCCGCATCGGCGCCATCGCGGAGGGGCTCGTCGCCGACATCCCGGAGGTGGACCGGGTCGGGCGCCGCACGGGCCGGGCCGAGCTCGACGAGCACGCCGAGGGCGTCCACTCCTCCGACCTCGAAATCGGTCTCAGGCCCGGCGGCCGCCCCCGCGAAACCATCGTCGCCGACATCCGGGCGCGGCTCGGCGTCCTGCCGGTCTCGGTCAATGTCGGCCAGCCGATCTCGCACCGCCTCGACCACATGCTGTCGGGGGTGCGCGCCGAGATCGCCGTAAAACTGTTCGGCGAGGACCTCGATGGTCTGCGCCGCACCGCCGAGGCCCTCAAGGCGGAGTTCGAAAAAATTCCGGGGCTGACCGACCTCGCCATCGAGAAGCAGGTGCGGATTCCGCAGCTCGACGTGCGCGTCGACGGCGGCCGGGCCGCCCTCTACGGCATCGCCCCCAACGCCGTGGTCGATGCCGTGAGCCGGCTGGCCAACGGCCGCGTGGTCTCGACCCTTGTGGACGGCCTGCGCCGCTTCGACGTGACCCTGCGGTTGCCCGAATCCGGCCGCTCGGTCACCGCTCTGCGCGACCTGCTCATCGAGACCCCCACGGGCTGGGTCCCGGCCCATGCCCTGGCCGACATCACCGAGCGCGACGGCCCCAACCAGATTCTTCGCGAGAATGGGCGCAGACGCCTCGTCATCCAGGCCAACACCGAGGCGGGGGCGGACGGCTCGGCCGTGGCCGCCGCCATCGCCAAAACCCTGGCGCAGGCGAAGCTGCCCGAGGGCGTGAGCGCGAATCTCGAGGGCGCGTACCAGGCGCAAGGGGAGGCGACGCGGACCATCGGCCTGCTCAGCCTCGTGTCCCTGGCCCTGGTCTTCGCCCTCCTGGCGAGCCGCTACCGCTCGGGCGTGCTCGCCCTCATCGTCATGGGCAACGTGCCCCTGGCCCTCATCGGCAGCGTCGCGGCCCTCACCGTCGCGGGGCTGCCCCTGTCGGTGGCCTCGATGATCGGCTTCGTGACCCTCACCGGCATCGTCGCCCGCAACGGCATCCTCAAGATCAGCCACGCCCTCAACCTCGGGCTGACCGAGGGGATTCCGTTCGGCCCGGCCCTGGTGCTGCGGGCGAGCCAGGAGCGCCTCGTGCCCGTGCTGATGACGGCGCTCGCCGCCGGCATCGCCCTGGTGCCCCTCCTCGTCGACGGCACCGCGCCCGGCAAGGAGATCCTCCACCCCGTCGCCGTGACCATCTTCGGCGGGTTGTTCAGCGCGACGCTGCTGGACGCCGTGCTGACCCCGATCCTGCTCCTGCGCTTCGGCGGCCCGGCCTTCGCCCGCCTCGCCGCCGCGCCGGAGCCGGCCCCCTCGCCCACCGGGGC
>NZ_VRUZ01000156.1:0-5155 GCF_008039485.1 Methylobacterium sp. WL69
TGCTTCGCCAGGTGCTTCGCCAGGTGCTTCGCCAGGTGCTTCGCCAGGTGCTTCGCCAGGTGCTTCGCCAGGTGCTTCGCCAGGTGCTTCGCCAGGTGCTTCGCCAGGTGCTTCGCCAGGTGCTTCGACGGCCCGTCACCCCCGAAAGGCGAACGGATCGGCGCGCGCCGCGTTGTGGAACCATATCACCGGGACGGGGCGAGGGCCCGGACCGGCCGCGCCGATCCACCGGATTCCGGTCCCCCGCCCAGTCCTATGAGAAATATAAGTGTAGCGCCCACTTGTGTTGTGCCCAATGTATCGACATATCAGGGGCGTCGAACACGAAGGAGTTTCGCCATGAAGTGGTCCGCCCCCGTCGTTCAAGAAATCTGCGTCGGCATGGAAGTCACCAGCTACGAGTCGGCAGAAATCGATCCCTTCAACTAAGGGATCGGCGTCCCCCGGGACGTCCGCGCAAGCCAACCAACCTCAATCTCAGGAGAAACACCATGAAGTGGTCCGCCCCCATCGTCCAGGAAATCTGCGTCGGCATGGAAGTCACCAGCTACGAGTCCGCCGAGATCGACACCTTCAACTAAGCGATAGTTGCTTAGAAGGTTGTCGCCTGGAAAGGGGTGCTGCTCGCAAGGGTGGCGCCCCTTTTTCGTTGCGCCGCCCCGAACGCGAAAAGGCCCGGACGGCATCCCGTCCGGGCCTTTTCGCGTGGCGATCGAGGTCTCTGGATTCGTCCGGTGAAGCACATCCGGAGAGGGCGCAGGTCCCCTCTCCTGGAAGGAGAGGGACAGGGTGAGGTGTGTGACCTTTTCGGAGAATTCGCACACCTCACCCCAACCCTCTCCTTCCAGGAGAGGGAGCCCTGGTGCATCTCGCGCCACCCCAGTGTGACTTTCGAAAACAGCCACTGAGCGGATGTAGGAACTCGGTCGCCTTCCGAGCGACGGGGCCCGTGGCGCTCGCCCGACGGCGCGGCCGATGGAGAAGCGTGCTCCGTCGTTAAAGGCGGTAGCGGATCTGGTCGGTCCAGAAGCGCTCGAGGCGGCCCAGCGCGACGTTCATGCGGCCGAAATCGTCGTCCGAGATGCCGCCGATGGGCTGGATGGTGCGGGCGTGCTTGTCGTAAAGGCCCTGGATGATGTCGTGGATCTGCCGGCCCTTGTCGGTGAGGCTGATGCGGACGGAGCGGCGGTCCGTGGTCGAGCGGGCGTGGTGGAGGTAGCCGGCCTCGACGAGCTTCTTGACGTTGTAGGAGACGTTGGAGCCGAGGTAGTAGCCCTTGGTGCGCAACTCGCTCGCGGTGAGTTCCTTGTCGCCGATGTTGTAGAGCAGCAGGGCCTGGACGCTGTTGACGTCCTCGCGGTCGCGGCGCTCGAACTCGTCCTTGATCACGTCGAGGAGGCGGCGGTGCAGGCGCTCCACGAGGTGGAGGGCTTCGAGGTACGAGCCGTGTACGGTGCCGGTCTCGGGCGCAGTGTTGGTCTCGATAACCTTGGCTGCCTGGGACTTCATCGCGGGCCTCGTCAGATCTTCGGGTTGCAGGGCCGGTGTTCTTCGCCACCGCTCATGAACCCAACCTAGGCGCCACGGATGAAAGACGGTTTAAGCGATAGGATGAATTTGCGATTTACCTCTATGGGTAAATGCAAGATGAAACGATTGTGGTAAGGCTCCGTTCACCGGATTTCCCGCGCCGCCAGCCAGGACAGGATGAAGTAGATCACCACGATGCTTGCCTGTAGTCCAAGGTAGGGCACCGACATCGGCAGCAGATGCGGGGTGAGGATCGCCAGGGTCAGGGCGCTGGTGGCGGCGAGCAGCCAGACCACGCCGCCCCAGGCGCTGGTGAGCCACAGGCCCACGGCCGCCATGGCGTCGATGACGGCGAAGTAGACGATCACGGTCTGGCGGGTGACCGGCTCGGCCTCGAACGGCCGGGTGCCGGGCAGCACGTCGAGGATCGAGGCCCAGGTCGCCACCGCCTTGGCGAGCCAGACCAGGGCGGTGGCGCGCATGAACCACACCAGCACCACGTCCCAGCCGGTCTGGTTCGGGCGCGGCGACCGCTCGATGCGGTCGCCGCCGCCCTCGCCCGCGCGCCGGTTGGCGCCCACCTTCGTCAAACTGCGCACGCACCTGTCCTCATGTGTCGGAGCGCGGCGCGGGGCCGCCGGTTGCCGCGAACGGGGCCTCGAAGATCCGCGCGATGGCCGCGTGATCGACGGCCTCCAGGGTCGCGGGCCTCCAGGCGGGGGCGCCGTCCTTGTCGATGAGGGCCGCGCGCACGCCCTCGAAGAAGTCGTGGCCGTCCATCAGCCACGCGGCGAGACGGGTCTCGACGGCGATGGCCTGCGCGAAGGTCATGGTCGCCCCGCGCCGCATCTGCGCGTGGGCGATGCACAGGCTGGTGGGCGAGCGCGTGCGCAGGAGGGCGGCGGTGTCGGCGGCGAACCCGGAGCCCGCCGCACCGTCGAGGCGGGCGAGGATGTCGGCGACGCCGGGTCCGGCGAAGCAGGCGTCGATGACGGCGCGCTCGGCCGTGACGGGTCCCGTGGGCGGCGGCGGCTCCGCATGCCCGGCCAGCACGGCGTCGACGGCGCCGCCCCCGGCGAGGTCGGCCACGATGGCGTCGAACCGCCCGGCGGGGGCGTGATGGGTGGCGAGTCCCAGGGCGAGGGCGTCGCCCGGCCCGAGGGTGGCGCCGGTGAGCGCCAGGTAGGTGCCGGTCCGGCCGGGCAGGCGCGGCAGGGCGTAGGTCATGCCGACATCGGGGAAGAAGCCGATGCCGACCTCCGGCATGGCGAAGCGGTAGCCCTCCGCCGCCACCCGGTGGCTGCCATGCAGGGAGAGGCCGTTGCCGCCGCCCATGCAGAGCCCGTCGATGAGGGAGACGATGGGCTTGGGGTAGGCCTGGATACAGGCGTCGAGGCCGTACTCGCCGTGCCAGAAGGCGTCGACCTCCGCGTGGCGTCCGGCCTTGGCCAGGGCGTGGAGGGCGCGGACGTCGCCGCCGGCGCAGAAGGCCCGGCCGCCGGTCCCGCGCAGGACGATCCGGGTGATCGCCGCGTCGGTCTCCCAGGCCCGCAGCTGCGCGTGCAGCGCTGCGATCATCGCCAGGGACAGGGCGTTGAGGGCGCGCGGCCGGTTCAGGGTCACGAGGCCGACCGCGCCGCGGCGCGCGAACAGGATGTCTTCGTCTTGCCTGTCCGCTTGCCTGTCCGCTTGCCCGCCCGCCATCGCTCGCCTTCCGTCCCAGGATGGGTCGCTTAGACGAAGTTTCGGCCCGGCCCGTCAATCTCCCGCACGATCCCTGCGTCGGATCGGCCTGCGGCGGCGGGCTCGAATTGTCGGGACTTGCGATTGTGATAGATCACGGGACCCGACAAGCCCGGCGATGCCGCGAGTCCGAAGATCATGCCCGACGAACTGCCGACCCCGCGTCCCCTCGCCGTCGAAGCCGCGGCGGAGAGTGCCCGTCCCTCGGGCGGCCTCGGCATCACCCAGCGTCCGCGCCGCAACCGCAAGGCCGCGTGGTCGCGCCGCCTCGTGCGCGAGCATACCCTCACGGTGGACGACCTGATCTGGCCGCTCTTCGTCATCGAGGGCAGCGGCCGGCGCGAGCCCATCGCGTCGATGCCGGGCGTGGAGCGCCTGAGCGTCGACGAGATCGTGCGCGCGGCCGAGCGCGCCGCGCGCCTCGGCATCCCGGCGATCTCGTTCTTTCCCTACACCGAACCGGCCCTGCGCGACGCCACCGGCTCCGAGTCCCTCAACTGCGAAAACCTCGTGTGCCGGGCCGTGCGGGCGGTGAAGCGGGCCGTGCCCGAACTCGGCCTCATGACCGACGTCGCCCTCGATCCCTACACCAGCCACGGCCATGACGGCCTGCTCCAGGACGGCGCCATCCTCAACGACGAGACCGTGGCCCTCCTCGTGGAGCAGAGCCTGATCCAGGCGGAGGCCGGCGCCGACATCATCGCGCCGTCCGACATGATGGACGGGCGCGTCGGCGCCATCCGGACCGGCCTCGACAAGGCCGGCTTTCGCGATGTGCAGATCATGGCCTACGCGGCCAAGTACGCGAGCGCGTTCTACGGGCCGTTCCGCGATGCCATCGGCACCCAGGCGGCTCTGGTCGGCGACAAGCGCACCTACCAGATGGACCCGGGCAACTCGTCGGAGGCCCTGCGCGAGGTCGCCCTCGACCTCGCCGAGGGCGCCGATTCGGTCATGGTGAAACCCGGCCTGCCCTACCTCGACATCATCCGCCGGGTGAAGGACGAGTTCGGCGTGCCGACCTTCGCCTATCAGGTGTCGGGCGAGTACGCGATGATCGAGGCCGCCGCCCGCAACGGCTGGCTCGACGGCGACCGCGCCATGGTCGAGAGCCTCCTGGCGTTCAAGCGCGCGGGCGCCGACGGCGTGCTCACCTACTACGCGCCCCTCGTCGCCGAGCGGCTCCGCGCCGGGGCGTGAGACGATTTCATCCTGATCAGTTCGGTCGATCGTGCGCCCCGCTGAGGCGAGCGGTGAGGCGCGGGTCCCCTCTCCTGGAAGGAGAGGGACAGGGTGAGGTGTGCGAACTCTCCGGAGATGTCCCACACCTCACCCCAACCCTCTCCTTCCAGGAGAGGGAGTACCGGTACGACCGCTCGATCCCGAGCGATGGACCGGAGTTCGGATGAGGCGGGCCGGGTTCGGGCTCCTCGCGCTCCTCGCCCTCGCGGCCTGCGAGAGTTCCGTCGACCGCCAGCGGGCCACCGCCTGCCGCCGGGCGGTGCCGGCCCTCGCGCCCGCGGGCACCACTCCCAAAATCCTGCGGATCGGCGCCGGGCCGACGCCCGACGACCTGCGGGTCGATTATGCCGTGACCGGGCCGGCGACCCGGGCCGCGCGCCAGCGCTGGGTCGTGTGCGGGTTCGGGCCCGGCGCCGAGCTCCTGGCGGTGACCACGGAGCACGGGCCGCTCAACGGCGCGGCGCTCTACCTCCTGAAGCATTACTACCTCGACACCCCCGAGGCGGCCGCCGCCGATCCGGGGGCAGGCGGACCGTGACGGGACGCGCCTGGAACGGCGATCTTGAGATTCGCCGGTCCCGGGCCCATCTGGAAGCCACCGAACGCCGCCCCGCCCGAGGAGCGCCCCATGCTCGAATCC
>NZ_VRUZ01000157.1:0-4897 GCF_008039485.1 Methylobacterium sp. WL69
CCCCCGCACCCGCACGCTCCAGGGAACCGGCGCCCGAACGGACGAGCGTGCCCGCGCGCACCGCCGAGCCGCGGCGCGAGGAGCGGCGGCCCGCCCCCCGGCGGCGCGGGGACGAGGATGACGGCGACACCCCCGTCGGCCTCGGCTCCCACGTACCGGCCTTCCTCCTGCGTCCGGCCGTGATCAAGACGCCGAAATAGGGGCGCCCGTCCGTCCGCTGCGGAAAGGGATCCGGGTCTTCGATGGGGTTCCGGGTCTCTTATGGAGTTCTGGGCCTCTTAACGGCCTCTGCACGATCTGCCGACTAGGATGCGCCGTCGGCCGCGCGCCCCCGCCGGGGCGCGCGGTCCGGGAACGATCGCGTGGTTGGACGGAACATGGGCGGCAATCACGGAGACCGGGACCGGACCTTCGCGCTGGCGGAACGCGCCAACGTGCTGATGCGCGACTACGGCCCCTCGGCGACGCCGCGGGCCTACACGGTCTGGTACACCTACGTCTCCGGCCTCCAGCCCCTCCTGAACGACGCGGTCAAGCGCCTCACGGCCAAGGGCGCCCTGCTCGATTCCGACATCGACACCCTCTACGAGACCTATCTCGACGGGCAGCGCCTGGCGCACGCGGCCGAGCGCACGAGCAGCACCGTGCTCTCCGAAATCGAGGGCATCATGGAGGTGCTCGACCTGTCCCTGGGCTCCACGGCCCAGTACGGCGAATCCCTGCGCCTTCTCTCCGACGATCTCGGCGGCCAGGGCCTGGACCGCGCCCGGGTCCACGAGATCGTCGGCGCCCTGGTGGCGACCACCCGGGAGGTGACGGCCAACAACCGCACCCTCGAGGCGCGCATGCGCGAGAGCCGCAACGAGATCGAATCCCTGCGCGAGACCCTGGCGGCGACCCGCCTCGAGAGCCTCACGGACCCCCTTACCGGCCTGTCGAACCGCAAGCAGTTCGAGGAGAGCCTGCACGCCATGGTCGAGGAATCGGTGGCCGACCGGGCGCCGGCGAGCCTCATCGTCATCGATGTCGACTTCTTCAAGCGCTTCAACGACGTCTACGGCCACCTCACGGGCGACCAGGTCCTGCGCCTCGTCGCCCTGGTCATGCGCGAGCACATCACCGCCCGCGCCACCCTGGCGCGCTTCGGCGGGGAGGAATTCGGCATCCTCCTGCCGGGAACGGACCGGGCCGAGGCCTTCGCCCTGGCCGAGAAGGTCCGCGCCAGCGTGATGGGGCGCGACCTCGTCAAGCGCTCCACGGGGGAGTCCCTCGGCAAGGTCACCATCTCCCTCGGCATCGCCGTCTCACGCTCCAGCGACACGGCCGTGTCGCTCCTGGAGCGGGCCGACCAGTGCATGTTCATGGCCAAGCGCGACGGCCGCAACCGCACCGTCGACGACAGCCAGAGCCTGCCGCTCTCCGACGTCGCCTGACGCCGGAGCCGACCCTAGGCCGTGGCGCGGACGGCCTCGGGGTTCACGGGCGTGATCGCCACGGACTCGCCGCAGCCGCAGGCCGAGGTCTGGTTCGGGTTGTTGAACACGAACTGCGAGGCGAGCTTGGTCGCGGTGAAGTCCATCTGCGTGCCGAGCAGGAACAGCAGCGCCTTCGGGTCGACGAACACCTTGACCCCGCGATCCTCGACCATGTCCTCGCCGGGCTTCTGCCCGTCGGCGTATTCCATGGTGTAGGACATGCCGGCGCAGCCGCCGTTCTTCACGCCCACCCGCAGGCCCGCGATGGGACGGTCGGCATCGGCGATGATCGCCTTGATGCGCGTCGCCGCCGCGTCGGTGAGCGAGAGGACTTTGAAATTCGAAGCCATGGGGTCTCTCCGGCAGCCGGGTTCAAGGCCCGGGCGGTTGAGGATGATCGTGCGCAGTTAAGATAAGGATTGCGCGGGCCCGGGTCCACCACCGCTGCGCAGGAGCCGGTGCCGTATGGTAGGCTGTCCGGACGGAGGATTCACCATGGCCGATGCCGCCCGCCTCAGCATGACCCCCGAGGATTTCTTCGTCTGGCAGCGCGACCAGGACGAGCTGTACGAACTCGTCGACGGGCATCCGGTGCCGCGGCACCGGATGATGACCGGGGCCAGCATGCAGCACGACCGGGCGACCGTGAACATCATCGGCTCGCTGTACGCGCAGTTGCGCGGAAAGCCGTGCCGACCCACCACGGCCGACATCTCGATCCGCACCGGCATCCGGGGCCTGCGCCGGCCGGACGTGATGGTCGAGTGCGCGCCCCTGATGCCCGATACCTACGAGGCGCGCGAGCCCAGGCTCGTGGTCGAGGTCGCCTCGCCCTCGACGACATCCATCGACCAGACCCGCAAGGTCGAGGAGTACAAGCGCCACCCGACGCTGGCCGCCATCCTCCTCGTCGAGACCCTAAAACCGCAGGCCCTGCTCTACCGGCGCGGTGCGGACGGCTGGGAGATCGAGACCTTCGAGGGGCTGGAGGCCGTCATCGCCCTGCCCGACATCGGCGCGACCCTGGCGATGACCGACATCTATGACGGGCTCACCTTCCCGGCGCGCCGGGATCTCGCCAGCGAAGGCTGAGCGGGGCCGGCCGCTACCACATGTCGAGGGCGACGCGAGCCTCGTCGGACATGCGGCTCTGGTCCCACGGCGGATCGAACACCATGGTGACGGCGCAGGCCTGGACCCCCGGCACCGCCGCCACCGCCGTTTCGACCCAGCCCGGCATCTCGCCGGCGACGGGGCAACCCGGAGCGGTCAGGGTCATGTCGATGGCCACCGTGCGGTCGTCGGCGATGTCGACCTTGTAGATCAGGCCGAGCTCGTAGATGTCGGCCGGGATTTCGGGATCGTAGACGCTTTTGAGCGCCGCCACGATGTCGTCGGTCAGGCGGTCGAGCTCCTCGGGCGGGATCGCCGAGGCGCTGGCGATAGCGGGGGTGTTGGCCCCGCCGGTGATGGCTGAATCGCTCATGGTACTGTCCTCGTGAGGGTCGCGGATCGTCGTCGATCCCCGCCGTCCACCGCCGGGATTCCGGATCAGGCGAACATCATCTCGGCCTTGGCCAGGGCCTCGGCGAGGACGTCGACTTCCGCATGGGTGTTATACAGTCCGAACGAGGCGCGACAGGTGGAGGTCGCGCCGAATCGGGTGAGCAGCGGCATGGCGCAATGGGTGCCGGCCCGGATGGCGACGCCGTGGCGGTCGATGACGGTGGCGATGTCGTGGGCGTGCGCACCCTTCATCTCGAACGCGATGACGCCGCCCTTGCCCTTGGCCGTGCCGATCATCCGCACGGAGTTCATCGCCCCGAGGCGCTCCTGCGCGTAGGCCAAGAGCGAGGCTTCGTGCGCCGCGATGTTCTCGCGGCCGAGCGTCATCATGAATTCCAGCGCCGCGCCGAGGCCCACCGCCTCGATGATGGCCGGGGTGCCGGCCTCGAACCGGTGCGGCGGATCGTTGTAGGTGATGGAATCCTGGCTGACCGTGCGGATCATCTCGCCGCCGCCCTGGTAGGGGGGCAGGCGCTCGAGCCAGTCCTTCTTGCCGTAGAGCACGCCGATGCCCGTCGGGCCGTAGACCTTGTGGCCGGTGAAGACGAAGAAGTCGCAATCGAGCGCCTTCACGTCGATGGGCCCATGGACCGCGCTCTGGGCGCCGTCGAGGAGCACCGGCACGCCGTGGGCGTGGGCGATCCGCACGATCTCGGCCGCCGGCGTCACCGTGCCGAGCACGTTCGACATATGGGTGATCGCCACCATCTTCGTGCGCGGCGTGAAGAGTTTTTCGTACTCCTCGACGAGGAAGTTGCCTTCGTCGTCTACGGGTGCCCACTTGATCACCGCCCCGCGCCGTTCCCGCAAAAAGTGCCAGGGCACGATGTTGGAGTGGTGCTCCATGATCGAGAGGATGATCTCGTCCCCCTCCCCGATCTGGCCCATCAGCCCCATGGACGAGGCCACGAGGTTGTAGGCCTCCGTGGCGTTGCGGGTGAAGATGATCTCGTCGGTGGAGTCGGCGTTGAGGAATTGCCGGGTGGTCTCGCGCGCGCCCTCGAAGCCCTCCGTGGCGGCGTTCGCCATGAAGTGCAGCCCGCGATGGACATTGGCGTAGCCCGTCTCCATGCAGCCCACCATGGCGTCGATCACCGCCCGCGGTTTCTGCGAGGAGGCCGCATTGTCGAGATAGACCAGGGGCTTGCCGTAGACCTTTTGGGCGAGGATCGGGAATTCGGCCCGGATCGCCTCGACGTCGTAGGGGGCGGGTGCGTTCATGGCGAAACCTGTTGGGTGTCGAGCACGCGTAACCCTCCCCCCTCTGCGGGGGAGGGTGCCTCGCGGAGCGAGGCGGGAGAGGGGCAGTGCTGCTGTTCGAGGGCTTGTTCGACCCTGCTCATTACCGCACCGAGATTGCTGAACACGAGGTCGTTCGGGAAGCGCAGAACCTGGAAGCCCTGCTGAGCGAGCCAAGCATCCCGCTTTGCATCACGAGTTTTCCGCGCGTCGGTTTCGTGAGGTTCGCCATCGAGTTCAATGACGAGACGCGCCGAGGTGCACAGGAAGTCGACGATGTAGGGTGCGATCGGCACCTGCCGCCTGAACTTGTGACCCTTGAAACGGCTGCCCCGAACCTGCTCCCAGAACAGAGCTTCGGCGCGGGGCATTGCTTGCCGTTGCGCACGGGCGAACGAGCGCAGACGAGGCGGGACATCGTTCAGCTTGTGTTGCTGGTCCATATCCGTGTCTCCACACCGCGCGTGCGCCTTCCTTTTCCCCTCTGCGGGAGAGGGTGGCCCGCGTGAGCGGATCGGATGAGGGGGCCCCATATCCGGAGAGGTCGCCCCCTCTCCCGGTCGCTCCGCGACCACCCTCCCCCGCAGAGGGGGGAGGGTTGGCCCTGGCCCCCTACC
>NZ_VRUZ01000158.1:0-4732 GCF_008039485.1 Methylobacterium sp. WL69
GTGGGGGCCGGCGCCGACGGGCGGGCGTCGCCGAGATCCAGGGGGCGGATGCCGCGCCGGCGGCAGCGCCGGACATCGAGGGCGACGTCGAGGGCGGCGGGGGCCGTCTCCTGGACCTGGGCGCCGCCCCGGTCCGTGGCCGCCGCGAACAGGGCCGGCGGCGTGTGGGTGAGCAGCGTCGTCTCGACGAGGATCACGTCCTCGAGGTCGCGGCGCTTGCGCAGGGTCTGCATGTCGTCGACGAGGGCGCTTGGTCCGTCCTCGTCCTTGAGCCACAGGCCGACGAAGGCGTGTCCCGTCGTGAGCACGAGGAGCGGGTGGAGGCCAGCCTGTTCGAGGCACGCGGCGTAGAGGAGCGAGAGGTCGAGGCAGGTGCCGACCCGGCGTTCCAGCACGTCGGACGGCCCCCGGACCTTCTGCCCGGTCTGCTCGAAGCTCGCCGGCGGCAGCACGTAGGCGATGCGGCGGTCGGCGAGCGCCGCCCAGATCGCCTCGGCGACCTCCCAGGCCCGTGCCTTGGTGCCCGCCCCGTAGCCGTCGAGGCCGGTCGCCCGGCCGGCCTGCCCGAGCTTGGTCGCGGCGTCGCGCAGGATCGCATCGACGGCCGGGTCGTTGGGCCGGACGAAGGCGGCGAGCAGCTCCGGGGCGCTGCGGCCGCCGCCCCAATGCGAGGGCGGCAGCAGGCGCAACGCGGTCACGGTCTCGGCCCGTGCCCCGCCCGCCTCCGTCAGGGTCACGGTGAGGTCGAGGCGGCTCGCCTCGGTGAAGCCGGCGAGCACCGCCGCGTCGAGGCGCAGATTCGCGGTGGCCAGATCCGACGCGGCGATGTGGTGGCTGGCGCCGGCCGCGATCCGGTCGAGGCGCACGGTGACGGGCCGCACCACCGGCGGCCGGCTCTCGATCCGCACCGCGACGTCGCGCAGTTCCGCCTCCGACCCGTTGCGGATGACGATCTCCCGGACCACGGGAATCGCGTTCTCGTGGTAGGCGAGGCTGACGTGCTCGGTCGCCTCGCAACCGATCTCGATGGTCCCGTTCCGCACCGTCCGCCCCCTCGCCGGGGAAACCTTAGGGGCTCATCCTGAGGTTGCGCAAGCGGCGCCGGGATGGTCTCCCGTCGGCGCGGCCGCGTGGGCACGGACCGCGGGGGATCGATCCGGGTGCGGCCCTGCGCCGATGGGCGCCCTGCCGCCGGTCGCCCGGGATGTGGCCGCGGAACGGGCTCACCTTGTTTCGCCGCCCCCCGACGCGGTCCGGGCTGGACTCCGGTGTGAGACCTGGGTGTGAGACCTGGGTGTGAGACCTGGGTGTGAGACCTGGGTGTGAGACCTGGGTGTGAGACCTGGCATGGTTTTCGGGCGGCGGAATTCCCGGCGCCATGTTGAGGTGCACCGAGCCGACGCCGCCTGAAGCCGGCTGCAACGGTCCTGACCCGACGGACGTTCTCTCCGGCATCGGTGCGAGAAGGAAGCGACGGTTTGGACGTGACGCGCGCGGATATCCTCCGGCAGGTGATCGCCCAGGCCCGGCGCCGGGCCATGGCCTTCCCGGGCTCCGTCAGCGGGGACGCTTTGCCCTGGGCGGTGGTCGAGGCCTTCGATGCCGAGATCCGCGGCCATGTGGAGCGCGACCGGCGCATCGAGGAGGAGCGCGACCGCGTCCTCATCGCGGCGGTCGGACTGGCCGAGACCCGGCCCGAGGACGGGCCGGCGGCGATCGACGCCGCCCGAGCCCACCTCCACGACGCCATCGATTACCTCGAACAGGCGGTCCTGCGCTTCGGCATCGTGAACCGGCGGGGGGCGCAACGCGGGCTCGGCGAACCCGGCCAGCGCGTCACCGTCAAGCCTTAAGCGAGCCGGAGGCGGCGCGAGGCCGCCCCCTAAGAGTCAGTCGAAGAGTCAGTCGACGACCTTCAGGTCGTCGACGGACACATCACCCGTCTGGCTGGAGAAGCGCGGGGCGCTGCCGTTGGCCTGCTGCACCCCGGAGATGCGGTGGTCGCCGCTGTCGTAGGTGGTGAGCGTGCCGTCGGTCTCGACGAGGAGGCGACGGGCGTCGGGGAAGAAGGCGTAGCGCAGGCCGTTCTGCGAGCCCGTGGTCGAGGGCTGGCCCAGCTCCTGCGGCCACCACGGCTCCGAGCCCTTCATCGGTTCCATGGGCTTCATGGGTTCCATCGGCTTCATCGGTTCCATGGGGCGTCTCCGCGCGTCGCAGGGTGAAGGCATGGCTACGCTCGAACGCCGCGATGGTTGCGCCGCGAGGGTTGCGCCCCTCGGCGGGCGGCATTGAATTCCTTGTCCCCCACGCGCATATCGCGCGCACCCAGCGAAAAAACCTTCGGAGGCGGACCCTTGAGCGACACCGTGGAGCGGCACGAATTCGGCGCCGAGGTCGGGCGCCTGTTGGACCTCGTGGTCCACGCCCTCTATTCCGACCGCGAGATCTTTTTGCGGGAACTGGTGGCCAATGCGGCCGACGCCATGGACCGGCGCCGCTTCGAGGCCCTGACCGACCAAGCCTCCGCCCTGCCGCCCGACGCCAAGGTCCGCATCACCCCCGACAAGGCGGCGCGCACCCTGACCCTGGCGGATGCCGGCATCGGCATGACCAAGGCCGAACTCGCCCAGAACCTCGGCACCATCGCCCGCTCCGGCACCCGCGCCTTCAGCCAGTCCCTCGGCGACGCCAAGCCGGAGGACAAGCCGAGCCTCATCGGCCAGTTCGGCGTCGGCTTCTACTCCGCCTTCATGGTCGCCGACCGGGTCACCGTCACCTCGCGCCGCGCCGGGTCGGACGAGGCCTGGACCTGGGCGTCCGAAGGCCAGGGCAGCTACACCCTGGAGCCGGCGACGCGTCCTGAGCCCGGCACCGACATCGTGCTCCACCTCAAGGCGGATGCCGACGAGTACCTCGAGGGCTACCGCCTCGATCACGTCGTGCGCAAATGGGCCGACCACATCACCGTGCCCATCGCCCTGGTGGAGGACGGCAAGGAGGAGACGGTCAACCAGGGCACCGCCCTGTGGCGCAAGTCCAAGTCCGAGATCACCCCGGAGCAGTACACGGCGTTCTACCGCCACGTCGGCATGAACTTCGACGAGCCGTGGGCGACCCTGCACTGGCGCGCGGAAGGCGCCCTGGAATTCTCGGCGCTGCTGTTCGTGCCCGGCATGAAGCCGTTCCAGGCCGTGGAGAACGAGCGCGCCAGCAAGGTGCGGCTGCATGTCCGCCGCATGTTCATCACCGACGAGGCCGAATTGCTGCCGACCTGGCTGCGCTTCGTCCAGGGCGTGGTCGACACCGAGGACCTGCCCCTCAACGTCTCCCGCGAGATGCTGCAGGCGACGCCGGTCCTGACCAAGATCCGCCGGGCGGTCACCGGCCGGGTGCTCACCGAACTCACCAACCGGGCCAAGGACGCGGAGGGTTACACCCCGTTCTGGGAGAATTTCGGCCCCGTCCTCAAGGAGGGCATCTACGAGGACCACGAGCGCCGGGCCGAGATCGCCCCGCTCCTGCGCTTCCATTCCTCGGCCCAGGACGGCTGGACCTCGCTGCCCGACTACGTCGCCCGGATGAAGGACGGACAGGAGGCGATCTACTACCTCGTCGCCGACGATGCCGACGCCCTGAAGAGCTCGCCCCAGCTCGAGGGATTCCGTGCGCGGGGCGTCGAGGTGCTGCTGCTCTCCGACCACGTCGACGCGTTCTGGCCCGAGGCCCTCGGCCGCTTCGACGACAAGCCCCTGCGCTCGATCACGCAGGGCGCCATCGATCTGTCGACGTTCGCGGACGCGGCCGAGGGCCCCGAGGCCCCGGCTTCCGTGGACGCCCTCGTCGCGGCCCTCAAGACGGCGCTCGCGGCGGACGTGTCCGAGGTCCGCGCCACCGACCGCCTCGTCGAGAGCGCCGTGGTGCTGTCGGCACCCGCCGGCGGGCCGGACCTGCAGATGCAGCGCCTCCTGCGCCGGGCGGGCCGGGGCGGCGCCAGCCTGCCGGTCCTGGAGATCAACCCGCGCCATCCCCTGATCCGCGGCCTGGCCGACCGGGTCGAGGCGGGGGCGGATGTGGCGGAGGCCGCCGGCACCCTCGTCGACCTCGCCCGGGTCCAGGACGGCGACACCCCGCGCGACCCCGTGGCCTTCGCCCGCAAGGTCGCCGCCGCCCTGGCCGCCGCGCCGCCCTCGACCGCGCCCTCAGCCCCGGCCACGGACGCGTGAGCCCCGCCCGCGCCCCGGTCCGCATCCCCGTGCGGGCCGGGGCACCATGAAGATCCTGCTGCCCACCCTCTACGACACGCGCGGCGGCTCGACCCGGGTCCTGCTCGCCGCCGCCGAGGCCCTGGCGCCGGTCCACGCCGTCACGGTCCGGGCGCCCCTGGCCGAGGCCGACGATCCGGCACCCGCCCTGTTCCCGTCCCGGCCCCTCACCGGCCTTTGGCGCAAGCTCGCCGTGCTGCCGCGCCTCGTCCGTCTCCTCGTCCGCGAGACCCGGGCCCTGCGCCGCCTGAGACCGGACCTGATCCACGTCCACGACGAGCCGTCCCTCTACGTCTACGGCCTCGCCGCCCGGGCCCTGCGCCCGCGCCCGTTCGTGCTCTGGCACCTGCACGCCGACGCGGGGGCGGGGCGCACCGCCCGCCTGCGCGTGGCCCTGGCGGATGCCTGCATCCTCATCAGCCCGCACGTGGCCCCGCCGCGCGGCCTGCCCGCCACCCTGATCCCGAACC
>NZ_VRUZ01000159.1:0-4606 GCF_008039485.1 Methylobacterium sp. WL69
GCGTTTCCGGCGTCGACCGACGCCGGACGGATCACGGAACGAACGGGCCCTGCGGGGCCCGTTTTGCTGTTCGGGTCACGCCGCGCCGCCCGTCTGAGGATCGTGTGCCGGGACATGGAACGGGCAGGGCCATCCACGGTCGGCATCGCCATGGGCCCCGACGGCGTCATCACCGTGGAGCGCCCGCTGCCGGACCCGGCGCCGGGCGTCAGCCTCATCGTCCCGACCCGCGACCGCCTCGACCTCCTGCGGCCCTGCCTCGACAGCCTGATCCGGGGCACCGACTGGCCGGACCGGGAGATCCTGATCTGCGACAACGACAGTCGCGACCCCGAAACCCTGGCCTATCTCGGCGACCTGTCGGCACGGGGTGTCGCGCAGGTCGTGCCGTGCCCCGGCCCGTTCGATTTCGCCGCCATGAACAACCGGGCCGCGGCGCAGGCGAAGGGACGGGTCCTCGCCTTCGTCAACAACGACGTGACCGCCACCGATCCGGGCTGGCTCGGCCGGATGGTGCGCGAAGCCCTGCGCCCCGGGATCGGCGCCGTCGGTGCCCGCCTCGTCGACGGGCGCGGCCGCATCCAGCACGGCGGCGTGATCCTCGGTCCGGGGGGCCTCGTCACCCACGCGCACCGGTTCTTCGCCGGGGACGCGCCGGGCTATCTCTCGAGCCTGCGCGCCACCCGCGCGGTCTCGGCGGTGACGGCGGCCTGCCTCGTGGTCGAGGCGGGAAAGTTCTCGGCCGTCGGAGGGTTCGACGCCGCCGCCTTCGCCGTCGATTTCAACGATGTCGACCTGTGCCTGCGCCTCAACCAAGCCGGGTACCGCACCCTCTACGTCGGCGGCGCCGTCCTGACCCACGACGAAGCGGCGAGCCGGCGCTGGACGCCGGCGGCGCGGGCGCGCCACGACCGCGAGGTGGCGGCCTTCAAAAAGCGATGGGGGCCGCTGCTGGCGCAGGACCCCCATTATCACCCCGGATTCGATCCCGACCTCGGGACCTACGCGCGACTGCGCCCCGGCTGGCCGCAGGCCGGCCCGGTCGAGCCGCGCTGACCTTACTGGACGAGGCGCGGGCCGCCCGTCTGCACCTTCTCGTTCTCGGACATGATGCCGAGGCGCTTGGCGACTTCCGTGTAGGCCTCGATCAGGCCGCCGAGATCCTTGCGGAAGCGGTCCTTGTCGAGCTTGTCCGACGACTTGATGTCCCACAGGCGGCACGAATCCGGGGAGATCTCGTCGGCGACCACGATGCGCATCATGTCGCCTTCCCACAGGCGGCCGGTCTCGATCTTGAAGTCGACGAGGCGGATGCCGACGCCGAGGAAGAGGCCCGACAGGAAGTCGTTGACCCGGATGGCCAGGGCCATGATGTCGTCGATCTCCTGGGGCGTCGCCCAGCCGAAGGCGGTGATGTGCTCTT
This sequence comes from Methylobacterium sp. WL69, assembly GCF_008039485.1. Lineage (NCBI taxonomy): Bacteria > Pseudomonadati > Pseudomonadota > Alphaproteobacteria > Hyphomicrobiales > Methylobacteriaceae > Methylobacterium > Methylobacterium sp. WL69. Next base: position 1,424 of record NZ_VRUZ01000159.1, read on the forward strand.
CCGACACCATCGGATCGTTGAGCGCGTCGTTCTTGTAGTAGAACTCGATGATCGAGCGCGGCAGCTGCGTGCCTTCCTCGAGGCCGAGCCGCGTCGCCAGGGACCCGGCGGCGACGTTGCGCACCACCACTTCGAGGGGGATGATCTCGACTTCGCGGATCAACTGCTCGCGCATGTTGAGGCGGCGGATGAAGTGCGTCGGCACGCCGATGTCGTTCAGGTGCTGGAAGACGAACTCGGAAATCCGGTTGTTCAGCACGCCCTTGCCGTCGATGACGTCGTGCTTCTGCGCGTTGAAGGCGGTGGCATCATCCTTGAAATGCTGGATGAGCGTTCCCGGCTCCGGACCCTCGTAGAGGACCTTCGCCTTGCCCTCGTAGATGCGACGGCGGCGGTTCATAGGCGTGTACCGTGGTTTGAGGAAGTCCAAGGGCCGTGGCTCCTTCGGGTGAGAGACGATGCGGAATCCGCGGCGTGGCGGCCGTTGGGGCGGCCGGGCCGTGAAGACGCATCGTTCGCCGAAAGCCTCCGCGACCGTAGCGCAAACTACCCGAAGCGCGCAGGCAGCACAACGCGTTGGCCGGATGGGTGCCATCCGCGCGCGCGAGGGCCGGACCCGGGTTTCGGGCGCCACGGTGAACGGATCGTGCCGCCCCTCGCGACGCGAGGGGCGTCGGGCGTCGACGGTCCCGAACGCGGCGACGGTCCTCTTAGGCGGCGACGGTCTTGGCCGGATACCGGCACAGATCCGCGATGGGGCAGATCGGGCAGTCGGGCCTGCGCGCCTTGCAGATGTAGCGCCCGAACAGGATCAGCCAGTGATGGGCGTTGAGCCGGTAGGGTTCCGGCACGATGGCCTCCAGGCCGGCCTGGACCTTGTCCGTCGTCGGGGCGACCACGAGGGGAATCCGGTTGGAGACCCGGAAGATGTGGGTGTCGACGGCGATGGTCGGGACCCCGAAGGCGACGTTGAGGACGACGCTCGCGGTCTTGGTGCCGACGCCGGGCAGGACTTCGAGGTCGCCCCGGGAATCCGGCACCTGCCCGCCGTGCCGTTCCACCAGGATGCGCGACAGCGCGATGACGTTCTTCGCCTTGGTGTTGAACAGCCCGATGGTGCGGATGAAGCTTCGGACCCGGTCTTCGCCCAGTGCCAGCATCTTCTCCGGCGTGTCGGCCACGGCGAAGAGCGGGGCGGTCGCGAGGTTGACGCCCTTGTCGGTGGCCTGGGCCGAGAGGACCACGGCGACGAGGAGGGTGTAGGCGTTGCGATAGACCAGCTCGGCCTTCGGCTCGGGATCGGCCGCGCGCAACCGCGAAAAAATCGTGTCGAGGATCTCGGGCCCGACCGCCGGTGCGACGATCGGGTCGGCCGCTGGGGCGACAATTCGCGGTTTCTTCGGCGCGGTCGGCTGTCGGGTACGCATCCGGGCGTTATATGGCCCGCATGGCGAGCGGCAACATCCCGATGCATCCGGACGGCCTCGATCCCGACAGCTTCGACCGTCCGGTCTTCCGGGCGACGATCCGGCCGAACCAGTCCTTGAGCCCGCACGGGTTCCGCAACGTCATGATCGCGTGCGGCGCGGTCTCCCTCGTCACCTCCGTCGCCTGCATCAGGGCCGGCTTCTGGCCCGTGGCCGGGTTCTTCGGCCTCGACATGCTCGCCCTCTACCTCGCCCTGAAGGCGAGCTTCCGCCGGGGCCGCTCGTTCGAGGAGGTGATGATCACGCCCCTCGTGGTGATGCTGGCCCGGGTGACGCACCGGGGGGAGCGACGCGAGTGGCGGTTCAATCCCCTGTGGACGAAGCTCACCAAGGTCGAGGACGAGGAGTACGGCCTTCAGACCCTGACCCTGGTGTCGCGCCGCGAATACGTCGTGGTGGCGCGCGACGCCTCGCCGATCGATCGCGAGGAGATCGCCCAGGAACTCGCCCGGGCGCTCGCCCACGTGAAGCGGGGATTTTGACCATGCGCGGTGGTGCGGTGATCGTCACGCTCGCCTGTGCCCTCTGGGCCGATGCGGCTTCGGCCCAGGTCACCGTCCGGTTCGTCGAGCCCGAGCGCTACACCGATGCGGAGAACCGTCTCGGATCGGGCCTGAGCCTGCGGGCCACCCTCGGGGAGATCCGCCGGATCATCGAAGGGTTCGGCCGCGACCTGCCGCCGGGCCGGAGCCTCGCCATCGACGTTCTCGATGTCGATCTCGCCGGGGTCGAGCGGCCCGGCGCCAACATCCCCTTCGGCCTGCGCGTCGTCAGCGACGTCACCCCGCCGCGGTTTCGCCTGCGCTACGTCCTGACCGAGGGCCGCCGCCGCATCGCCGCGGCCGAGGAGGTGGTGACCGACATCAACTTCCTGCTGCGGGCGTCGCGCCTGTCCAGCGGCGCCTTCGACCACGAGCGCGATCTGCTGCGGGATTGGTTCCGGCGCCGCATCGTCGAGGGTCGTCCCCCCGCCGGCTGATCGCGACGGGCACCATGGCCCCTAAGCGAAAGGCCGTCTGCGTGTGTTTCCAGGGGCTTGGGGAGCGATGTCACCCGAGCGTCGCAAAAAATACGGTCCGGCGTCATTTGGGCGTTGACGGGCCGGCCGGGTGTCCCTAGAAGCCTGTTCATCGGCGGCGGCCAGCGGAACCTTCGGGTTTCGGAGCGGCGGCCGGTACATCTCGGAGACGATTTATCGGATGGATGATCCGGCCTTGGCTGGATGATCCACTGTTTTTGTCTCTCGGGTGTCGTTCTGTCGGCGGGGTGGTTTGGCGGGTTCGCCGGATTGTCCGGGTTGACAGGATGGCGACGGGGCCCTAGACGCTCCGGACCGCTGGGACGGCTCACCAATGGTGAGGTCGGTACCACGGTTTCCCAAGTCTGGCAATCGGGTTTCGTGCGGGCGTCCGCGCGGTCTGGTTGGATCGGGTTTCCGGAGTGATCCGGCGTTCTTTGACAAGTGAATCTGAGAAAGAGAAGCGTGGACGGCGTTGTCCTTGCGGATCTCCTGTAGCGGGAGATCGTGAGACGATTGCCGAGACACACTTCGAGAGCTCACACCGGAATGACGGAAACGTCTTCTGGTTTGTGTGCTTCCGTTATGATGTGATCGGTCTAGATCAACTCTTCAACTTGAGAGTTTGATCCTGGCTCAGAGCGAACGCTGGCGGCAGGCTTAACACATGCAAGTCGA
>NZ_VRUZ01000015.1:0-65778 GCF_008039485.1 Methylobacterium sp. WL69
CCCTTCGGCGGCGGCTTCAGACCGGGACCATCCTCTGCGATCGCCCTGCCGCAAGGGGGAGGGGACACCCGTGACTTATCGGGAGCGGGGGCTGCGGCGCCGTGACACGAACCCGCCAATCCAACGCGAAACGGTCTGAGCCATGTCCGAGGGCGCGGAGCAGGAAGACAAGACCGAGGACCCGACCCCGCGGCGCATCGAGAAGGCCATCGAGCAGGGCAACGTCCCCAACTCCATCGAGATCAACACGTTCTTCATCCTGGCGGCCTTCACCCTCGCGCTGGTGATGGCGTCGGGGTCCATCGCCCGCGACCTCGTGGCCGGCATGCGCGGCTTCCTCATGAACGCCCATGCGGTCCCGTCGGACCCGCACGTCTATGCCGCCATGGGCCTGCGCACGATGATGATCTACGCCCAGGCCCTGGCCGTCCCCATCGGCCTCGTGGTGGTGGCGGGCCTCGCCGCCGGCCTGATCCAGCACCCCCTGGTGTTCTCCACCGAGGCCATCGGCCTCAAATGGGAGCGGGTCTCGCCCATGGCCGGCGCCAAGCGCATCTTCGGCATGGAGGCCCTGTTCCAGTTCATCAAGGGCCTGGCCAAGCTCGCCATGGTGGGCATCGTCGGCGGCACCATCCTGTGGGGCGAGCGCGACCGCCTCGAAGTGTTCGTCCGCCTCGATCCGTCGGCGACCCTGGCGGCGATCCTGTCCCTGTGCCTGAAGCTCATGGGCGGCATGCTGGCGGTGTTCGTCGCCATCGCGCTGGGCGACGCCGTCTATCAGCGCTTCAAGTGGCGCCAGAAGCTGCGCATGTCCAAGGAGGAGATGAAGCAGGAGCACAAGGAGAGCGACGGCAACCCCGAGGTGAAGGGCCGGATGAAGCAGATCCGCGCCCAGCGGGTGAAGAAGCGCATGATGGCCGCCGTGCCCACCGCCACCGTCATCGTCACGAATCCGACCCACTACGCCGTCGCCCTGCGCTACGAGGCCGGGATGCAGGCGCCGATCTGCGTCGCCAAGGGCGTCGATTCCCTCGCGCTGCGCATCCGGGCCATCGCCAAGGAGCACGACGTGCCGGTGCTGGAGAACCCGCCGCTGGCCCGCGCCCTCCACGCCACCGTCGACATCGACGAGGAAATTCCCGCCGAGCATTACCGGGCGGTGGCCGAGGTCATCGGCTTCGTCATGCGCCTGCGGCGCCGGGCGGCGTAGGACGAACGCCACGGTTTATGCACCTCTTTCACCGTAATCTTTCGAAAGCCGTGGCGGGATGACCCTTGCCGCACGGGCGGGCCGGGCGCTAACCGGGTGTCACAAGACAGGTGGATCGACCCGGGATGGCTGAGTTCAGCGGACCAACCAAGGCCGCGCCGAACGCGATCGACCGGTCCGAGCGGCCCGGCCGCGTCGGGCTGCTCCTCGTTCTCGCCGGACTCCTCGTCGGCGCCGCCGTCGGCCTGTCCTTCGTCGCCAACGAGCAGGCCCAGCCGCTCATCCTCGGCCTCCTGGCGCTCCTCGCCATGGCGGGCGTGTTCTGCCTGTTCGCCCTGGCCATCGGCGCCCTCCAGCTCGCCGGCCAGACCGGGCGCGACGACATCACCAAGGCCATCGTCGACGCCTCGCCCGAGGGCACCATCGTGGTGGAGGAGGGCGGCCGGCTGATCTACGCCAACGAGGCCTACCTGCGCATCGCCGGCGGCGAGACCTTCGCCAACCTGCGCCCCGTGGAGCGGGTCTTCGTCGGCTCGCCGGAGGTGTCGGAGGCCGTGTACCGCCTGGCCCAGGCCGCCCGCGAGGGGCTCGGCCACGGCGAGGAGATCCGCATGGCGCCACCCCCCGACGGGGCCGGCGACCGGGCCTTCGCCTGGTACCGCATCGCCGTGCGCCCCATCGACCGGCCGCGCCGGTCCGCCGCCCTGTGGAGCGTCTCCGACATCACCCACGAGCGCGAGCGCCAGGAGAACGTCTTCCAGGAGCTCCAGCACGCCATCGACTACCTCGACCACGCGCCGGCGGGCTTCCTCTCCATCGATCCGGCCGGGTCCGTCGTCTACATGAACGCGACGCTGGCGGCCTGGCTCGGCTACGACCTCGCCACCGTCGGTTCGGGCGGCCTGCGCCTGCCCGAGATCGCGCCCGGCGCCGACGTGCTCACGGCCACGGGCGGCCTGCCCGGGGAGGTCCGCACCGACCGGTTCGACCTCGATCTGCGCCGGCGCAACGGCCATCCGCTCCCGGCCCGGCTCTACCACCGCGTCGCCTTCGGACAGGACGGCCGGCCCGGCCCGTCGCGCACCATCGTCCTCAACCGCTCGGCCGGGGCCGAGACCGACGAGCCCCAGCGCGCCGCGGAGGTGCGCCTCGCCCGCTTCCTCAACAACAGCCCCATCGCCATCGCCACCGTGGACCACGGCGGCCACATCGCCCGGGCCAACGCCTCGTTCGCGCGCCTGTTCGGCGGCACCCCGCGCCAGGCCATGCCGGACGGGCAGGGCAGCCTGGAGGCCGAACCCACGGTCTGCGACGCCCTGGTGGAGCGCGACCGCGCCGCCCTGGAGACGGCCCTCGCCAAGGCCGCCGAGGGTCTGGCCGCCATCGAGCCCATCGAGGTGATGCTGACGGGGCCCGGGAACCGCTCGGCCCGGGTCTGGCTCAGCCCGGCCGGCGTCGAGGGCGCCGCCGAGGGCGGCCGCCCGGACGAATCCGGCGACCGCGAGCGGGTGATCCTCTACGCCCTCGACACCACCGCCCAGCGCCAGCTCGAGCAGCAGGTGGCCCAGGCCCAGAAGATGGACACCGTCGGCCAGCTCGCCGGCGGCATCGCCCACGACTTCAACAACGTCCTGCAGGCGATCATCGGCTACTCGGACCTGCTCCTGGCGAGCCACCGGCCCACGGACCCGGCCTTCCAGGACATCATGCAGATCAAGCAGAACGCCAACCGGGCCGCTAGCCTGGTGCGGCAGCTCTTGGCCTTCTCCCGCCGCCAGACCCTGCGGCCCGAGGTGATGAGCGTTGGCGAGGCCCTGTCCGACCTCACCCTGCTCCTGAAGCGGCTGCTCGGCGAGCGCGTCGACCTCGACCTCAAGCACGGGCGCGAGATCTGGCCGATCAAGGCCGACGTGAACCAGTTCGAGCAGGTCATCGTCAACCTCGCGGTCAACGCCCGCGACGCCATGCCGGAGGGCGGGCGCCTGCTCATCCGCACGGCCAACGTGGTCCACGACGCCACCCCGGCGGAGGCCCGCCTCGGCATGCCGGCGGGCGACCACGTCCTCATCGAGGTCAGCGACACCGGCCAGGGCATCCCGCCCGACGTCATGGAGAAGATCTTCGAGCCGTTCTTCACCACCAAGGAGATCGGCAAGGGCACCGGCCTCGGCCTCTCGACGGTGTTCGGCATCGTCAAGCAGAGCGGCGGCACCATCGACGTGCGCTCGACGGTGGGCGAGGGCACCACCTTCCGCATCTACTTCCCGCGCCACGAGCCGGTGGCGGAGCCGGAGCCCGCGCCGGACCTCGTGGCGGGCAGCACCACCGCGGAGGTCGCCGCCAAGCGGCTCAAGGGCACGCCCGAGCTCGCCGGCCCGTCGCCGCGCAAGCCGGCGCCCGACCACACCGGCCAGGGCGTCATCCTCCTCGTGGAGGACGAGGACCCCGTGCGCGCCGTCAACAGCCGCGCCCTCTCGGCCCGGGGCTACACGGTGCTGGAGGCGGCCTCGGGCCTCGACGCCCTCAAGATCATCGAGGACAAGACGCAGGTCATCGACCTCGTCGTCTCCGACGTGGTGATGCCCGAGATGGACGGGCCGACGCTGCTCCGCGAACTGCGCAAGCACCACCCCGATCTCAAGGTGATCTTCGTCTCCGGCTACGCCGAGGATGCCTTCCGCAAGAACCTCCCCGACGGCGAGGACTTCAACTTCCTACCCAAACCCTTCAGCCTGAAGCAGCTCGTCGAGACGGTGAAGGAGACCATCGCCCGCTGATCTTTTGCGGAGCGTTTTTTGCGGCGTTCGCGGGAATCCGTGGGCGCCGCCCTTGCATAATGAGAACAAAACAAGTACATCAATCGTCATCCAGGGCGCATTGAGCCTTGCTCCCACCCCATGCATAAGGATGCCGACGAATGGCCCAGCCCGCGCTGAAAGTTGTGGACGCTCCCATGGTGGACAAGGACAAGGCGAAGGCGATCGACGCCGCGCTGTCGCAGATCGAGCGGGCCTTCGGGAAGGGCTCGATCATGCGGCTGGGCAAGAACGCCCAGGTGGCTGAGGTGGAGGTGGTCTCCACCGGGTCCCTGGGCCTCGACATCGCGCTCGGGGTCGGCGGCCTGCCGCGCGGCCGCGTCATCGAGATCTACGGCCCGGAATCCTCGGGCAAGACCACGCTGGCGCTGCACACCATCGCCGAGGCCCAGAAGAAGGGCGGCGTCTGCGCCTTCGTCGACGCCGAGCACGCCCTCGACCCGATCTACGCCCGCAAGCTCGGGGTCCAGCTCGACGACCTGCTGATCTCGCAGCCGGACACCGGCGAGCAGGCGCTGGAGATCACCGACACCCTGGTGCGCTCGGGTGCCATCGACGTCCTCGTGGTCGATTCCGTGGCGGCGCTGACGCCCCGCGCCGAGATCGAGGGCGAGATGGGCGACAGCCAGCCCGGCCTCCAGGCCCGGCTCATGAGCCAGGCCCTGCGCAAGCTCACGGGCTCGATTTCGCGCTCGAAGTGCATGGTCATCTTCATCAACCAGATCCGCATGAAGATCGGCGTCATGTACGGCTCGCCGGAGACCACCACGGGCGGCAACGCCCTGAAGTTCTACGCCTCCGTGCGCCTCGACATCCGCCGGATCTCGACCCTGAAGGACCGCGACGAGGCCATCGGCAACCAGGTCCGCGTCAAGGTGGTGAAGAACAAGGTCGCCCCGCCGTTCAAGCAGGTCGAGTTCGACATCATGTTCGGCGAGGGCGTGTCGAAGGTCGGCGAGCTCATCGACCTCGGGGTCAAGGCCGGCATCGTCGAGAAGTCGGGCGCCTGGTTCTCCTACAACAGCCAGCGCCTCGGCCAGGGCCGCGAGAACTCCAAGGGCTTTTTGCGCGACAACCCGGACATCGCCACCAAGATCGAGGCCGCGATCCGCCAGAATTCCGGCGTCCTGGCCGACAAGATCCTCGACACGGCCAAGCCCACCGAGGACGATCTGGACGAGGGCGAGGCCTGAGTTCCTGCCGCATGTCGCTTGAATGAGAAAAGCCGCCGGGTCCGTGACCCGGCGGCTTTTTGTTTGTTCAGACCTCAACGACCTGCAGTGGCGTCCGACCTCACGTTCATTGCCCGGCGCCCAGACGATAAGCCTTGATCGAACGCGACGATCATTACATCATCATACTCATGTAATGAGGGGCTGAGATGGCGACCACCTTGAACGTACGCAATCCGCGGGCCCACGAACTCGCCCGGGAACTCGCCCAGCGCCGCCGGACCGGCATCACCGAGGTCGTGATTCAGGCCCTCGAGCATGAACTCGAGCGCGAGCGTTCCACCACTCCGCTCGCCCAGCGCCTCACGGCCCTCGCGGATCGCGCACGGTCCAAGGCGGGCCCGAATCCACGTCCCGTCACGGAGGCGGATCGCGACGCCCTTTGGGAGCGCTGAGTGTTCATCGACACATCGGCGTTCGTGGCCATCGTCTGCGGCGAGTCCGATGCCGACATCCTGGCCACCTGCATCGAGCGCGCCGAGCGATGCTGCACCTCGCCGATGGTGCGCCTCGAAACCTGCATGGTCCTGGCGACCCGCCTCGATCGCGACCCCGTCGAGGTCCAGGCGGATTTCGATGCGTTCCTCACGGAAGCCGGCATCACCGTCCTGCCCATCGACGACGGCATCGGCCGAGGCGCCGTCGAAGCGTTCCGGCGCTACGGCAAGGGCCGCGGCCACCCCGCGCAGCTCAATCTCGCCGATTGTCTCTCCTATGCCTGCGCCCGCGCCGCACGGGCCCCGATCCTCTTCAAGGGACGAGATTTTACCCACACGGACCTGACAAGCGCGCTGTAATCGGCAGCATGGCACCTCCGACGACCGGCGACACTGTCCGAGACAGCACGGGTTTCCCCCCCTTGTGGGAGGGCGATCGCAGATGGCATTTGGGGACCGTTTGACGTCCCGCAACGCTGTGTCATCCCGGGGCCGCGCAGCGGAACCCGGGAACCAGAACCACCGGTTTTGCAAGGTTTTGCGCTTTCGGCGGTTCTGGATTCCGGGTTCGCCTGCGGCGCCCCGGAATGACACCGGTGGTCATCTGCGATCGCCCTGCCCTTGTGGGGAGGATTAGGGGTGGGGGTGGCTCCGCCAGCCTCCGCAGGTGACGGGCTCGCTCCCGCGATCCCTTCGTGGGCGCTGAGGGTCTCCCAACCCCCCCCACCTCCCACTCCTCCCCACAAGGGGGGGCCGCATCGCGCTGCGATGGGTGGGGATTACCCGTCGCGGGACGGAACCCGCACCCCTCGCGAAACCGCCCGTAATCGTCCGCGAAGCCTCAGCGCGACGCGAACTCCGCGTAGGCGTCGTCCCTGGCCAGCCGCAGGAGGTTCTGGCCGTAGGCGGTCTTGGCGAACAGGTTGCCGCGGGCGATGAGCTGTTCCTTGTCGATGAAGCCCTGGAGGTAGGCGATCTCCTCGAGGCAGGCGACCTGCAGGCCCTGGCGGTGCTGCAGGGTGCGGACGAACTCGGCCGCCTCCAGCAGGCTGTCGTGGGTGCCGGTGTCGAGCCAGGCGTAGCCGCGCGACATCCGCTCGACGTGGAGCTGGCCGCGTTCGAGGTAGGCCTGGTTGACGCTCGTGATCTCGAGCTCGCCCCGCGGCGACGGGGTCACGGCGGCGGCGATGTCGAGGACCTGGTTGTCGTAGAAGTACAGGCCGGTCACCGCCCACGGGCTCTCGGGCTCCGGCGGCTTCTCCACGAGGCGTAAGGGGCGCCCGGCCTTGTCGAGGGTGACGACGCCGTAGGCCGCCGGATTGTCGACGTGGTAGGCGAACACCGTGGCGCCGCTCGTGCGGGTCCGGGCGCGGGCGAGGAGCTCGCTCATGCCGTTGCCGAAGAACAGGTTGTCGCCGAGCACCAGGGCGACGTCGTCGGTCCCGACGAAGTCGCGGCCGATGACGAAGGCCTGGGCCAGACCCTCGGGGCGCGGCTGGATCGCGTAGGAGAAGCGCAGGCCGAACTGCTCGCCGGTGCCGAACAGGCGCTTGTAGTTGTCGAGGTGTTCGGGACTGGAGATGATCAGGATCTCGCGGATGCCGGCGAGCATCAGCACCGAGACCGGATAGTAGATCATCGGCTTGTCGTAGACCGGCAGCAGCTGCTTGTTGATCGACAGGGTGGCCGGGTGCAGGCGCGTGCCCGATCCGCCGGCAAGGACGATGCCCTTCATGCCCGAGTCTCCGTATTGGTGTGGACCGGCCCGACGAGCCGGTCGAGGATCGCGTCGAGGGCGGCTTCCCAGGGGCGCGGCACGATCCCGTAGGCGGCCGTGAGGCTCGCCGTCGACAGGCGGGAATTGGCCGGGCGCCGGGCCGGGGTCGGATAGGCGCTGGTCGGGATGCCGGTGACGGGGATCGCGCGGCCGCCGCGGGCGGCGGAGCCCGCCACGATGGCTTCGGCAAAGCCGCGCCACGTGGTCGCGCCGGCATTGACGCAGTGGAACGTGCCGGTGGGCGCATCGGCGTCCGACGCCAGCCGCAGGGCGATGGCGGCGCAGGTTTGCGCCAGATCCGTCGCCGAGGTCGGGCAGCCGTGCTGGTCGTCGACCACGGTGAGCGCGTCGCGCTCGGCCGCGAGGCGCAGCATGGTCTTCACGAAGTTGCCCCGGTGCGGGCTCACCACCCAGGCCGTGCGGAGAATCGCGTGGCGCGGATTGGCCGTGCGCACCGCCATCTCGCCCGCCGCCTTGCTGGCGCCGTAGACGCTGCGCGGGTTCACGGGGGCGTCGGGGGCGTAGTCGCCCGCCTCGTCGCCGGAGAAGACGTAATCCGTCGAGACGTGAACGAGGGGAATCTTTCGCAAGTGCGTGGCGGCGGCGAGGATCGCCGGCGCCAGGGCGTTGAGGCGCCACGCCGCAACGACATCGCTCTCAGCTTTATCGACGGCGGTGTAGGCCGCCGTGTTGATCACGGCCGCGTAGGGCTTGGCATCGAAGGTACGGGCCACGGCCTCGGCGTCGGTGATGTCGAGGGTCGCGCGATCCGGCGCATCGACCTGCACGCCGTCGGGCCAGGCATGGGCCCGCAGCTCGGTGCCGACCTGGCCGGCGCCGCCGAGGATCAGGACATCCATTCAGGACGCCTTCGCGGCGGATGATTGCGTCGCAGACGCCGGCGCGGCGCCGAGGCCGAGGCGCTCGCCGGTGTAGCGGCCCTCGCGGATCGGGCGCCACCACGCCTCGTTGTCGAGGTACCAGCGCACGGTCTCTTCCAGTGCCGTCTCGAAGTTCTTCGTCGGTGCCCAGTCGACCTCGGCTTCCGCCTTCGACGGGTCGATGGCGTAGCGGCGGTCGTGGCCCGGCCGGTCGGCCACGTAGGTGATGAGGCGGTCGTGCGGCGCGTGTTCGGGGCGCAGGCGGTCGAAGGCGGCGCACAGCCCCTTCACCACCGCGAGGTTGTTGCGCACGGAGCGGCCGCCGAGCAGGTAGGTCTCGCCGAGGCGCCCGTTCGTCAGCACCGCCACCAGCCCCTTGGCGTGGTCCTCCACGTGGATCCAGTCGCGCTCGTTGAGACCGTCGCCGTAGACGGGCAGGTTCCTGCCCTCCAGGGCGTTGAGGATCATCAGCGGGATGAGTTTTTCCGGGAAGTGGCGCGGGCCGTAATTGTTCGAGCAGTTGGTGATCAGCACCGGCAGGCCGTAGGTCTCGTGCCACGCCCGCGCCAGGTGATCCGACGCCGCCTTCGAGGCCGAGTAGGGCGAGCGCGGGTCGTAGCGGCTCTCCTCGGTGAAGAAGCCATCGGGTGGGAGCGAGCCGTAGACCTCGTCCGTGGAGACGTGGAGGAAGCGGAAGGCGGATTTCGCCGCGCCCTGGAGCGTATCCCAATAGGTCCGGGCGCCGTCGAGCATCACCTGGGTGCCGACCACGTTGGTGCGGATGAACTCGCCCGGATCGGTGATGGAGCGGTCGACGTGGCTCTCGGCGGCGAGATGCATCACCGCGTCGGGCTTGAACTCGGCGTAGAGGGCGTGGACCGCCTGCGGGTCGCAGATGTCGGCCTCGGCGAAGCGATGGCGCGGGTCCTCGGCCAGGGGCTGCAGGGAGATGGGATTGGCCGCATAGGTCAGGGCGTCGAGGGTCAGGACGTCGTGGCCCAGATCCTGAACCAGATGCAGGACGAGGGCGGAGCCGATGAAGCCGCAGCCGCCGGTGACCAGGATGCGCATGGGATGGAACGCTCTCTCGCGGAGTCGGATCGGGCTGGGCCCGGTTTCAGAACATCTCAGAACAGGGGTGGAAGCTCGGCCAGCCGCGGTGCGATCCTGTCCTTGGCCGACAGGTGCGCGTCGGCCTCGCCCACGGGCCAGTCGATGCCGAGGTCGGGATCGTTCCAGAGAAGGCCGCCGTCGTGCTCCGGACTGTAGATCCCGCCCGCGACCTTGTAGGCCACCATGGTGTCGGGCACGAGGGTACAGAAACCATGCCCGAACCCGATCGGAACATACAGCTGCTCGCCGTTCTCGGCATCGAGCCGGACGGCCACGTGCCGGCCGTAGGTCGGCGATTCGCGGCGCAGATCCAAGGCGACGTCGAGGATGGCGCCGGAGAGGACGCGGATGAGCTTGGCCTGGGCCATGGGGCGACGCTGGAAATGCAGTCCGCGGACGGTGCCTTGCGGCGCGGAGAAGGACTGGTTGTCCTGGATGAACACGTCGTCGATGCCGCCCGCGGCCAGGACGTCGGCCCGGTAGGTTTCCGAGAACCAGCCCCGCTCGTCCCCGAAGCGCTTGGGAACGACGCGCTTGACCGCGGCGATCTCCGTTTCGATCACCCGCATGGTGAATGCCTTCCGCAAAATCGAACCGTCCTAGGCCGGGGTTCGCGCCGGGTTGTCAAGGCTGGGACAGGACTTGAGCGGTTTCGCGGCGCGCTTGCCGAGGGCGTCGGGCCCGCGCTATGCCGCCCGCCCGCGCAGGGCGTTTCAAGGGAGATCGCACGATGACGACGACGAACCGGACGGCCTGCGCCTGGGCGGGCGCCGTTTTCCTCGGCCTCGCCGGGTCCGCCGCGGCCCAGACGACGCCCGACGCCAGCGGCCTGTGGCTGACGGAGACCGGCGGCTCCCGGGTCCGCATCGCCCGCTGCGGCGCGGGCTATTGCGGCACCCTCGCCAGCGTGTCCGGCCCCGGCCTCGACACCCAGAACCCCGACGCCGCCCTGCGGGGCCGCAGCCTCGTCGGCGTCCGGATCATGACCGCCGACCGCGCCAAGGGGGACGGCTTCGAGGGCGCGCTCTACAACCCAAAGGACGGCAAGACCTACGCCGGCAGCCTGACCCTCAAGGGCGCGGACGTGGTCGAGGTCTCGGGCTGCGTCATGAGCGTGTTCTGCAAGACCCAGACGTGGAAGCGGGTGAACTGAGCCGCCGCCGGCGGCGGGGCAGGGGGCCGTCGCGGGGACGGGCGGTGTCCCGCCGGTCCGCGTTTCGTGCGTCGCGGTGCCTCCGCGACGCCCCCGCACCGGCCTAGAGGAAGACCGTGCTGCCGACGGGAATGGACCTCAGGGGGCCCGGACGGGCACGGTCGGGGCCGCGGGCCCGCACCGTGCGGTTTCGGCCGCCGGCCTTGGCGGCGTAGAGGGCCGCGTCGGCGCGGCGGTACAGGTCCGCGGCCTCCGCGTCGCCGTCGCCCGAGGGCGCCGGACCGCCCGTCGCAGCCAGGCCGATGCTCACCGTGACGGCGTCGGTCCCGGCGGACCCGGCCGCGAGCCCCGGAATCCGGGCATCAAGTCCGGCGATCCGGGCGTGCACGGCCTCGGCGATGCGGAGGGCCGAGGCTTCGTCGGTCTCGGGCAGGAGCAGGGCGAATTCCTCGCCGCCGACCCGGCTCACGAGGTCGTCGGGGCGATGCACGCTTTGCGCCAGGCCCTGCGCCAGACCCTTCAGCACCGCGTCGCCGACGGCGTGGCCGTAGCGGTCGTTGTAGCGCTTGAAGTGGTCGGCATCGACGATGAGGAGCGCCAGGGGCCGGCCCGTGCGGCGGGCGCTCTTCCAGGTCCGCTGGAAGACCTCGTCGAACCGGCGGCGGTTCGGCAGCCCGGTGAGGGCGTCCGTGTACGACAGGTGGGCGAGTTCGGCCTGCATCGCCGCCCGCCGGTTCAGCTCGCGCCCGAACAGCAGCGACAGGCCCATGGTCAGGCCGCACAGGGCCAGGACCGTCGCGCCGAGGACGAGGGCCTTGGCCCGCCACTGCGCCTCGATATCCCCCGTCGCCAGGGCCACGTTGAGCACGAGCGGCAGGTCGCCGACCTGGGTGAAGGCGTAGTGGCGCTCGATCCCGTCCCGGACCGAGGTGCCGACGAACGTGCCGCTGCGCGCGGCGAGGAACCGCCGGAAGGTCGGGGCGCCGGCGATGTTCACGCCGATGTCCGTCGCCTCGTAGGGATAGCGCATGACCCGCGTGCCGTCGCGCAGGTAGAGGTTGATCGCGCCGTCGCGGCCGAGGCCGATCCGGTCGAACAGGTGCGCGAAGTAGCTGAGCTTCAGGCTGCCCAGCACCACGCCCCCGAACGTGCCGTCCGGTTTGGCGACGCGCCGGCTGAACGGCAGCATCGGCTCGCCGGTGAGGCGCGAGACGATGGGCGCGCCGACGAACAGGCCGAGGTCGGTCCGGTCGCGGTGGACCCGGAAGTATTCCCGGTCGGCGTAGCTGCCCTTGCGCGGCGGCACGGCGCCGATGTCCTCGGTGACCTGGCCGTTCTCGTCGATGACGAGCATCACGCCCATGTCCCGCGCGGTGGCGGCGCGGTCGAACAGGACGAGCTGGCGCAGGGCGGGGTCGAGGGCCCCGAGGCCGGGCGCGTGGAGGTTCTCGACGACGGCCCGGAGCGAGAGGTCGAACATCTCGGCGTTGCGGGCGATGTCGCGCTCGATGACCTGCAGCAGGTTGCGCGACGTCTGCTCGGCCTTGTCCCAGGCATCGCGGCGCAGGTCGAGCAGCATCAGACCGGACACGGCCAGCATCCCGAGGGGCGCCAGGATGCCGAGGACGATCCAGGTGCGCGCCGAGTGAACGTGACGCGCGAGGCGCGGCGGGAGGACCATCGGCGAGCGTTCCGGGCTTCGTCGTCGTGACCTGATGTCTGGCATGCCGAAACCTAATGGCACGCTAAAGCGCGCTCCACCGGACCGCCGCCCCGGTTTTCCCGCAGGACGTGTCGTCATCGGGCACGGTCAAGCCCGATGGTTTTATCATTTGATGTTTGGCGGCTCCCCCCGCGATACGGATTTCGACTTTCGCCGGACGCCGCGCGGGCCTCCGGATACCATCCTGGCCTCGCTCGAGCCGGGACGATTCAGGCGGATACGGACTCGGCCGGGCTCCGCGCGGGGGTCCCCATCGCCGAGGCGGCCGCGGGGTCGGCGGGCGGCTGCGCCGGGCATCGGCGCGCGGTCCGGCTCGGCCCCGCGACCGCGCCGACCGCAGCCTCGATCACCGCGCCTGAGAGCCCGGCCCCCCTGAAAGAGACCAGGGAGTCGGTCTCCCTGTGGCGGGTCATTCACGGCGGGATCATGCACCGGTGGGATCATGCCGAGCCATCGCGTACCCGGCCCCTCACCGGAGCCCGGTCGCCCGACGCCCCGTTCCGCGGCGCGATCTCGCGACGGAAGGCTTAAGAGCCGGCCACGGCCGCCCGGATCGCGTCCAGGGCCGCCTGCGCCCCCGTGCCCTCCGGGCCGCCGGCCTGGGCCATGTCGCGGCGACCGCCGCCGCCCTTGCCGCCGAGGTGGCCCGCGCCCGCCCGCACCAGGGCGACGGCGTCGAAGCGCTCGGTGAGGTCGGGGGTGACGCCGACGACGAGGCCGGCCTTGCCGTCCGGCGCGACGCCGACCAGGGCGACGATGCCGGAGCCGATGCGGGACTTGCCCTCGTCGGCGAGACTCTTGAGGTCGCGCATCTCGACGCCCTCGACCACGCGGGCCATGAGCTTGACGCCGCCGACCTCGGCGACCTCGTCGCCGCCCGACCCGGCCCCGCCCATGGCGAGTTTTTTCCGCGCGTCGGTGAGTTCGCGCTCCAGGCGGCGGCGGTCCTCGATGAGGCCGGACAGGCGCTCGGGCACGTCGGCGGGGGCGGATTTGAGCAGGCCGGCGATCTGCGCCAGGGTCCGGGCCTCCTCGGCGCGGAAGCGCCGCGCCGAATCCGCCGTCAGGGCCTCGATGCGGCGCACCCCGGCGCCGACGGCGCTCTCGCCCACCACGGAGACCTGGCCGATCTCGCCCGTGCGGGCCGCGTGGGTGCCGCCGCACAACTCCACCGAGAACGCCTTGCCGCTGCCCTCTCCGGGCAGGCCCATGGAGACGACGCGGACCTCGTCGCCGTACTTCTCGCCGAACAGGGCGCGGGCGCCCGACGCTACGGCCTCGTCCTGGGCCATGAGCTTCGTCACCACGGGCGTGTTCTGCAGCAGCACGGCGTTGGCGATGTCCTCCACGGCGCGGATCTCGGCCTCGTCGAGGGGTTTGGGGTGGCTGAAATCGAAGCGCAGGCGCTCGGCCGAGACCAGGGAGCCCTTCTGGGCGACGTGGTCGCCGAGCACCTGGCGCAGGGCCTCGTGCAGGAGGTGTGTCGCCGAGTGGTTGGCCCGGATGGCGGCGCGGCGGCCGCCCTCGACGGCGAGCTCGACGGCCTGGTTCAGGGACAGCCGGCCTTCGTCCACGGTGACGTGGTGGACGAAGAGGTCGCCGAGCTTCTTCTCCGTCGCGGTCACCCGCGCCTTGAGGCCGGCGGCCGTCAGCGTCCCGGTGTCGCCGACCTGACCGCCGGATTCGGCGTAGAACGGCGTCTGGTTGACCAGCGCGAGGCCGGTCTGGCCGGCCTCCAGGGTCTCGACCTCGGCGCCGTCGCGCAGGAGCGCCGTGACGATGCCCTCGGCGGCCTCCGTCTCGTAGCCCAAAAATTCCGTGGCGCCGGTGCGCTCCTTGAGGCCGTACCACACGGTCTCGGTGGCGGCCTCGCCGGAGCCGGTCCAGGCGGCCCGCGCGGCCTTGCGCTGGCGCTCCATGGCGGCCCCGAACGCGTCGGTGTCGACGCCGATGCCCCGCGCCTTAAGGGCGTCCTGGGTCAGGTCGAGGGGGAAGCCGTAGGTGTCGTAGAGGGTGAACGCCGTCTCGCCCGACAGGTTCTGGCCCTGCGCGAGGGTGTGGGTCTCGGCGTCGAGGATGGCGAGCCCCCGCTCCAGGGTGCGGCGGAACCGGGTTTCTTCGAGGCGCAGGGTCTCGCCGATGAGGGCTTCGGCGCGGGTGAGCTCGGGATAGGCCTGGCCCATCTCGCGCACCAGGGTCGGGACGAGGCGGTACATCACCGGCTCGCGGGACCCGAGCAGTTCGAGGTGGCGCATGGCCCGGCGCATGATCCGGCGCAGGACGTAGCCGCGGCCCTCGTTGCCCGGCAGCACGCCGTCGGCGACGAGGAAGGACGCGGCGCGCAGGTGGTCGGCGATGACCCGGTAGGAGGCGACGGTGCCGGGTTCGGGCGGGCGCCCGACGGCGTGGCTGACGGCGTCGATGAGGGCGCGGAACAGGTCGGTGTCGTAGTTGCTCGTCACCCCCTGGAGGATGGCGGCCATGCGCTCCAGGCCCATGCCGGTGTCGATGGAGGGGCGCGGCAGGGCGAGGCGGTTGCCCGGCTCCACCTGCTCGTACTGCATGAACACGAGGTTCCAGAATTCGAGGAAGCGGTCGCCGTCCTCGTCCGGGGAACCGGGCGGCCCGCCCTGGAGGCCCGGCCCCTGGTCGATGAAAATCTCCGAGCACGGGCCGCACGGGCCGGTGTCGCCCATCTGCCAGAAGTTGTCCGACGTGCCGATGCGGATGATCTTGTCGTCGGAGAAGCCGGCGATCTTCTTCCACAGCGTCGCGGCCTCGTCGTCGTCGGCATAGACCGTCACCAGCAGGCGGTCCTTCGACAGGCCGAACTCCTTGGTAATCAGGGTCCAGGCGAGCTCGATGGCCTGCGGCTTGAAGTAGTCGCCGAAGGAGAAGTTGCCGAGCATCTCGAAGAAGGTGTGGTGGCGGGCGGTGTAGCCGACATTGTCGAGGTCGTTGTGCTTGCCGCCGGCGCGGACGCATTTCTGCGCCGTGGTGGCGCGGTCGTAGGGCCGCTTCTCGACGCCGGTGAAGACGTTCTTGAACTGCACCATTCCGGCGTTGGTGAACATCAGCGTCGGGTCGTTGCGCGGCACCAGCGACGAGGACGGCAGCACCGTGTGGCCCGCCTTTGCGAAGTAGTCGAGGAAGGTCGACCGGATCTCGTTGACGCCGCTCATCGCTGTAATGACTCTGTCGGTTGGCCCTGCCGGGTCGGTGCGGGCCGCCCCGAAGGCCGGAGCGCCCGCGCAACGGCTCGCCGCAAGGCGAGCCGACCGCGCAGGCGTCTCATACGGAGGGTTCCGGCTCAAGTCACGGGCGGTTTCACGTTTCGCACCGGCGGGTGCCCCTCGTCGGCGCAATGCTTTAGGGACGGGAGATCACCGTTCACGAAGGACACACCGCACACATGCCCATCGAAATCCGCCTCCTCGCCTGGTCCTGCTTCCTCGGCCTCGTCCACATCATCGCCGCCTCCTACAGCGGCCTGCAGCAGCGGGGCGGGTTCACCTGGGCCGCCGGCAACCGCGAGGGCAAAACGCCCGAGGTGACCGGGGCCGCGTCGCGCCTGGAGAAGGCCTCGAAGAACTTCTTCGAGACGTTCCCGATCTTCGCCGCCCTGGTGCTGGCCTGCGTCGCCACCGGCCGCCACAACACCGCGGTGGTGCTGGGAGCCTACCTCTACTTCTTCGGCCGCCTCGCCTACCTGCCGGTCTACGGCCTCGGCATCCCCAAGGTCCGGTCGATCCTCTGGGGCGTCTCCGTGGTCGGCATCCTGCTCGTGCTGTGGGGCCTGTTCGTCAAGATCCTGCCGTACTGATCGATCGACGATTCCCCGAGGGAAGGTTCCGGTTCTCCCCCTCGCGGCTCCCGGCTTCACAGTTCTTGCGGGATGCCCGAGTCCGCTGTCTGGAAGGCGGAGCGATCACAGAGGAACCGGGACGGGCCCCCTCTCCTGTTTGGGCGACGGAATTCACCCATTTGCGTTTTTACTGGCAGAGCGCGTTCCTCTCCCCCTTGCGGGGAGAGGTTAGGAGTGGGGGTGGTTGGGTGACCCTCCGCCGGCTGAGGCTGGCGGAGCCACCCCCACCTCCAACTCCTCCCCGCAAGGGGGAGGAGAGCCGCGTCGCGCTGACAATGTGTGAATGCAGCAGCCTGTTTGGGTGAGGGTCGGGGTGAGGGTCGTGGATTGTCCGAAGAGTTCGCACACCTCACCCCAACCCTCTCCTTCCAGGAGAGGGAGCCCCGGTGCGCCTCCCGCCCGCATCCGGATGCCTGCCGCTGCATGGAATCGGCCCATTCGCACTTGTGTGAATCCGGTAGCCTTTCAGGAGAGGGTGATCGCGGACGAGGGTCGCGGTCTGAAGCCGCCGCCGAATGGCGTCGTCGAAGCAGCGCCCCCCGTGCGCATCCCCTCGCCCCGCTTGGCTGGGGAGAGGGACGCGTCTCCCCTCGTCGGGGAGCGCGTCGAGGCGGCAGCCGAAGGTGAGGGGGCCAATTCGGATGAGACTCTTCCGGAATCGCCCCCTCACCGTCGCTGCGGCTCCGCCTCCGCTCGCCGCAGGCACGGCGGGGTGCCTGCGGCCCTCTCCCCGCAAGCGGGGAGAGGGGGATGCGCGCAGACGCTCTGCGCGAACGGGCAAGGACCGGCCCAAACGCATGAACCGGGCCTGTCGGATGCCGAGATCGCCGACCTCGCGGCGTTCTATACCGGCATCGCCGTCGCGGTGCCGCCGCCGGGGTGGGCGGCGGGCCGGCGGTCAGTCGAGGCACTTTTGGAAGTAGAGCTGCCGGATGCGTTCCATCGCCTCGAACCCCGCGGCCCTGGGGCTGAGCAGTTCCGGCCCGTCCGGGACCCGGCCGAAGAAGGCGTTCGACAGGTCGACGACGAAGCCGCGCTCGCCGGTGTAGAGGTCGTCGCGGTTCTTGACGTTGACCGATCCGCAGACCCACGGGCCGTCGGCCCGGCGCAGGGCCGTCACCTTGGGGTCGAGGGCCCGGAAGCGCTGTCCGACGAGATCGAGGACCGTGCGCGTGTCCGCCCGGCCGAGCACGGCCTCGGACCCGTCCTCGACGATCTGCGCGCGCGCCGCGCACGACCCGGCCACGAGGGCGAGACACGCCCATACCGCGACGCGTCTCATCGGTCCGTCCCGGAGCGTGGGCGTGAACGTGGGTGTAGGCTTGGGGCTATGCCGAACCGCATGGCGCCGGCTCAGCCCCGGCCCCGCGCGGCCCGCCGGCCCGGTGTCCCGGCCTTCGACGCCGGCGCCGATCCGGCGATGAGGATGTCGAGGGACCGGCGCACGATCTCCACGGCGGCGACGCCCTCGGCATCCGCCTCGGCCTCGACCCGGGCCCGCTCCGCCGCGGGCATTCCGTCGAGGAGCACCCGTGCGACCCCGACCGACGCGTCCTTGTGATGTCCGCCCATTGTGCTTGCGCCGATCTCTGTTCCAGGTCGCATGATCGGCACTGAGCTTATGAAATTCTCATGAGATCAGCACCGAAGCCCGGCCTCATCTTGAACGAGACTGTCGCCCTGTCCAGCCCCCGGGCGACGGCGGCTCGGCCTCGCTCAGGCGTCGCGCCCCCACGACAGCCCCAGGACCGCTCCGAGATAGGTCTCGTCCACCTCGCAGAACGGCACGCCGTCCGGCGTCGCCAGGACGGCCGCGACGGTGAACAGGGGGGTATCGGCCGCGGGCGGCGCCGCGGCACTACCCAGGGGGTGCACCGCGAGGGTGCGGCGGGTCGGCAGCAGGGCCTGGACCACCCGGCCGAACGGCACCCCCGTGGCGGCGAGGTTTTGGTTCATCGCCGGGGTCAGGCGGCCGGGCACGTACCAGTTGTCGGCCACCGAGAGGACGTGCGGGCCGCAGACGAGGCGGACGCGGCGGTAGCGGGCGGTCTCGTCGGGCCCGAGGCCGAGGCGACGGTGCTGGACGTCCCCCAGCGGCTTGTCCGGCCCGGGGATGCGCTCGGCCACGAGGGCCGCGCCCGGCAGGCCGCGCTCGGCGCACCACGCCTCCAGCACGGCGGTGGCGCTCGACCCCACCAGCAGACGCGCCGTGAGGGCGGCGATGAGCGCCTGCGCCTGCCCGTCGAGGGCCGGCGGACCGGCGGGCGACGTCATGGACGGAGGCTTGGGCGAGGGAGGTCCGAGGATGGGAACCGGGTCGGCATGATCACCAACGAGCGAACGAGCCTCAGCATCGGGGCGCGGGGCCCGCGGCGGACATCCGCCGGGCCTGCATCCTCGTCACCCCGTCACGGCCGGACCGGAGAGGCGCGCAACATCTTTTGTAGATTTGATCGTCCGACGACGGACCGGACTGGTGGAGCCTAACGGGATCGAACCGATGACCTCTTCCATGCCATGGAAGCGCTCTCCCAGCTGAGCTAAGGCCCCACATCTTGTCGTCTGGTCGTCTTCGTATCAGGTCTGAAAGACCGGATTGGTGGAGCCTAACGGGATCGAACCGATGACCTCTTCCATGCCATGGAAGCGCTCTCCCAGCTGAGCTAAGGCCCCACTTTGCCCCGAAACCGGCCTGGGGGGCCATCTCCGGGAGCGTTTCGACCGGCCTCCGCGGTGGCGGCCGGCGATGGCGGTTCTATATTCGGCCCCCGCGCGGGCCTCAACCCCCTTTCTCGCCGGCCGGCAAAGTTTTTT
Organism: Methylobacterium sp. WL69; assembly: GCF_008039485.1. Classification (NCBI taxonomy): domain Bacteria; kingdom Pseudomonadati; phylum Pseudomonadota; class Alphaproteobacteria; order Hyphomicrobiales; family Methylobacteriaceae; genus Methylobacterium; species Methylobacterium sp. WL69. The sequence continues at coordinate 19,022 of NZ_VRUZ01000015.1, forward strand.
GCCGGTTGGCGAGAAGCTGTCGGATTCACCCATCCGCCCGGTGGCTGTTTTTCGAAGGCCACGAAGAGCCGGCATCGAGCGCGACAGGCTCCCTCTCCTGAAAGGAGAGGGTTGGGGTGAGGTGTGTGGACTCTCCGAATAAGTCCCACACCTCACCCTGACCCTCTCCTTCCAGGAGAGGGGACCCGCGCTGCCCGCGAAAGGTGTGAATGTCGTCGCTCTGAGGGGGCTCAGCTCTCCTCGTCGTTCTCGATGTCGCCGTCGATGAGATCGGCCACGTCGTCGTCGCCGGCATCCTCCTCCTCGAGGAAGGTGTCGTCGGCATCGGCCGTATCGGACTCGCTGTCGTCCGTGGAGGTGTCGGCCTCGTCTTCCGCCGCCTCGACCTCGTCGAGGGAGACGATCTCAGGACCGCCCTTCTCGGCGTCGGTGTCCTCGTCGTCATCGGCCGGCACGGCGGCGGCGCGGGCGGCGAGGGCCGGGGCGGCGACGCGGCTGGTGGAGGCGATGGCCTGATAGATCGTCCCGCATTTCGGGCAGGTGGCCGGGTCCTTGTCGAGGTCGTAGAACTTGGCGCCGCAGCTCATGCATTGACGCTTCAAGCCGAGTTCCGGTCTGGCCACGGGCAACCTCTAGAGTCATTTTTCGGGGAGGGGCCCCGTTAGTCGTGCGCAACGCTCCTGTCAAATACCCGTGACGTTCCGCGGGCCGGGGGCGTTTTCCTGCGGTGATCCCCGCGACGGCGGACGGCTCGGATGACGCGGCCCCGCCTGCGTGATAACCGGCCTGTCACGTGCGGGATCAGCGATCCCGCCCCCCGGAGCGGACCACACCCCGCGAAGCCGAAAAGTCCCCAGCCCGTGTCACACGATTCCGCGCCCCAACCCCTCACCGCCACGGCGGGCCTCGCCCTCCAGGGCTCGCTCCGGCCGCCGGGCGACAAGTCGATCTCGCACCGGGCGATGATTTTGGGATTGCTCAGCATCGGCGAGACCCGGGTCGAGGGCCTGCTCGAGGGCGACGACGTCCTGCGCACGGCCGCGGCGGCGGAGGCGCTGGGCGCCACGGTGGAGCGCCTCGGCGAGGGTCGCTGGCGCATCGTCGGTGTCGGCCTCGGCGGCCTCGTCGATCCGGCGGACATCCTCGATTTCGGCAATGCCGGCACGGGCTCGCGCCTGATGATGGGGGTCGTCGGCGGCCAGCCCGTCACCGCGACGTTCGACGGCGACGCATCCCTCCGCAAGCGCCCCATGCGCCGCATCCTCGATCCCCTGGTCCGCATGGGAACGGAAGTGGTGAGCGAGCAGGAGGGCGGGCGCGTGCCCCTGACCCTGCGCGGCCCGCGCGAGGCGATCCCCATCACCTACGAGACGCCGGTGGCCTCGGCGCAGATCAAGTCGGCGGTGCTGCTGGCCGGCCTCAACGCCCCCGGCATCACCACGGTGATCGAGGCGGCCGCCACCCGCGACCACACCGAGCGGATGCTGCGGCTGTTCGGCGCCCATGTCGAGGTCACCGCCCACGGGCCGGAGGGCCACGGCCGCACCATCGCGCTCACGGGCCAGCCCACCTTACGCGGCACAGACGTGGTGGTGCCGGCCGATCCGTCCTCGGCGGCCTTCCCCCTGGTGGCGGCCCTCATCGTGCCGGGCTCAGAGGTCGTCATCGAGGGCGTGATGATGAATCCCCTCCGCACCGGCCTCATCACCACCCTCATGGAGATGGGCGCCGACATCGAGCGCCTGCGCGAGCGCGACGAGGGCGGCGAGACCGTGGCGGACCTGCGCGTGCGGGCGAGCCGCCTGCACGGCGTCGACGTGCCGCCCGAGCGGGCGCCGGCGATGATCGACGAGTATCCGATCCTGGCCGTCGCCGCGGCCTTCGCCGAGGGCACCACCCGGATGAACGGCCTGCACGAGCTGCGGGTGAAGGAATCCGACCGCCTCGCGGCGGTGGCCGACGGGTTGAAGGCCAACGGCATCGCCCACATCGTCGAGGGCGACGACCTCGTGGTCCACGGCGACGGCACCGCCCCGAAGGGCGGCGGCACCGTGGCGACGCATCTCGATCACCGCATCGCCATGGCGTTCCTCGTCCTCGGCCTCGCCACCCGCGAGCCCGTCACGGTCGATGACGGCGCCATGATCGCCACGAGCTTCCCGAGCTTCCTGCCGACCATGCAGGCGCTGGGCGGACGGATCGCGCCATGAGCGACATTCCTCTGGTCATCGCCATCGACGGGCCGGCGGCCTCCGGCAAGGGGACGCTCGCCAAGCGCATCGCCGCCCATTACGGCCTGCCGCACCTCGACACCGGCCTGCTCTACCGGGCCGTGGCCCTCACCGTCATCGACGCCGGCTGCAACCTCGACGACCATCAGGCCGCGGCGCGGGCCGCCGCCGGCCTCATCGCCGACCGCCTCGCCGACCCGCGCCTGCGCGACCGGGCCATGGGCGAGGCCGCCTCGCGCATCTCGGCGGTGCCGGCCGTGCGCTCGGCGCTGCTCGCGTGGCAGCAGCGCTTCGCCGGCAACGGCACCGGCGCGGTCCTGGACGGGCGCGACATCGGCACCGTCGTGTGTCCCCAGGCCCGGGTCAAACTGTTCATCACGGCGGCCCCCGAGGAGCGGGCACGCCGGCGCCACCTCGAATTCCAGCGCCGGGGCGAGACCACCAGCCTCGGGGCGATCCTCGACGACATCGTCGCCCGCGACGCCCGCGACGCCCAGCGCTCCACCGCCCCCCTCAAGGCGGCCGCCGACGCCGTGGTGCTCGACACCACGGACCTCGACGCCGACGCCGCCTTCGCGGCGGCGCGCGACGTCATCGACCGCGCTCGGCCGCATTAGCTCCTCCTCTTGTGAGACGGCACGGCTGCGCGCATCCCCCTCTCCCCGCAGGCGGGGAGAGGGCCGCAGGCACCCCGTCGTGCCTGCGGCGAGCGAAGGCGCAGCCGCAGCGATGGTGAGGGGGTGATTCCGGAGGAGCCTCCTCCGACGAATCCCCCTCACCGTCGGCTGCCGCCTCGACGCGCTCCCCACCAAGGGGGAGACGCGTCCCTCTCCCCGCAGGCGGGGCGAGGGGGTGCGCGCAGAAGCTTCGCCGGTTCGATGAACGATGGCGAAGGCGCCCATCCGAGGCCCCTCAATCCCCCGCCGCACCGAAGCGGTTGGGGCCGGGCGTGCCGCGCCGCAGGACGGTCTCCAGGAAGAACCACACCGAGACCCCCAGCATCGCCACGAGCAGGCCGATCACCGGGAGGGGGTCGGACTCCACGAACCGGTCGAGGGGCGCGAAGCCCAGGGCCTGGGCGAGGCCCCAGACGGCGAGCCATCCGGCGGAGCGGTCGCGGTCGTGCAGGCGGCGGGCCGTGGCGGCCAGCGCCATGAGCCCGATCGCGGGAAGGGCCGCGACCGTGAGGATCGCCGGCCAGCGCGCGCCGAGGGCGGCGAGCCAGATGCCGAGGCAGAGTAGGACGGCGCCGGTCAGGATCGTCCGCACCACGAACCGGCGATAGGCCGCCACCGACATCCGCCCGCGCGGGTCGAAGGCGCGTCCAAGTATTCCAAAAAACTTCATGTGCCGCGCGGCTTCACCCGCCGGGTCGGCGGTTCGGCGACGGGGTCCTCGGGCCAGGGATGGCGCGGATAGCGTCCGCGCATCTCGGCGCGCACGGCGCTCCACGAGCCGCGCCAGAAGCCGGGCAGGTCGCGGGTGATCTGGATCGGCCGCGAGGCCGGCGAGAGCAGGTGCAGCACCAGGGGTACCCGGCCGCCGGCGATCGACGGGTGGCGTTCGAGGCCGAACAGCTCCTGCACCCTGACCGCCAGCACCGGCCCGCCCTCGGCGGCGTAGTCGAGGGGGATGCGCGAGCCCGTGGGCACCGCGACATGGGTCGGCGCCTCGGTGTCGAGGCGGGCGCGCAGGTCCCACGGCAGCAGGGCGTGCAGCGCCCGGCCGAGATCGTCGGCGGTGATGGAATCCACGGTCAGGCGCCCGACGATCTCGGGGGCGAGCCAGTCGTCGACGGTCGCCGCGAGGGCCGCGTCCGACAGGTCGGGCCAGGACGCATCGGCCGCGCGCAAAAAGCGCAGGCGGGCGAGCCATTGCGACAGGGCCGGAGGCCAGGGGAGGGCGGCAAGGCCGATCTCCGCGATGCCCCCGGCCAGGATCGCGGCGGACTCGGCGTCCGGCGGGACCGGCAGGATGCGCTCGCCGAGGGTCAGGGGGCCGAGGCGGCGCAGGGCCCGCGCCCGCAGGGCCCGGGCGTCCCGGTCGAAGGCCACCTGGGTGATGGCGGCGATGCGCTCCGGAAACAGCGCCTCGATGGCCTCGAGACCGATGGGGGCGGCGGCCAGAATCCGGGCCTTGGCGGCGGTGCCGACGATGTCGGCGACCACGAGGAAGGGTTCGCGGGCAAGGGCGATGGCCGGGTCGAGGCGCCCGGCCCGGCCGTTGGCCATGACGAACTCGCCGTCGCGGCCCCGCGCCCGCGCCACCCGGTCGGGATAGGCCAGGGCCAGGAGCGGACCGGGCTCGGTGAGATCGGCGGGGGCGGCTTTGACCTCGGCCACGAAGGCCTGCGCCTGCTTCGCCCAACCCTGGGCGAGGCGGCGCATGTCCTGTGCGCGGGGGCCGCGGTCCCTGGTGTAGCGGTCGACCCGGTCGCCGAGGTCGACGGCGTCGCCGCCGAGGCCGCGCTCGACGATCACGGCGGCCAGATCCGCCGCCTCGCGCGCCCGGCCGTGCCCGGCGGCGCCCACCACCATCCGGGCGAGGCGCGGGGGGAGGGGAAGGGCGCGGAGCGCCGTGCCCGTGGCGGTGAGGCGACCGTCGCCGTCGAGGGCGTCGAGGTCGCGCAGCATGGCGCGGGCCTCCGCGAGGGCCGGGGCCGGCGGGGAATCGAGGAACGCGAGGGTGGTGGGGTCGGCGACGCCCCAGGCGGCGCAGTCGAGCAGGAGGCCCGCGAGGTCGGCGGCGAGGATTTCCGGGCGCCCGAACGGCTCGAGGGCGTTCGTCGCCGCCTTCGACCACAGGCGGTGGCAGACCCCCGGCTCCGTGCGGCCGGCGCGGCCCCGGCGCTGATCGACGGAGGCGCGCGAGGCCCGGGCGGTGACGAGGCGGGTCAGGCCGATCCCCGGCTCGTAGACCGGCACCCGCGACAGGCCGGAATCGACGACGATGCGCACGCCCTCGATGGTGAGGGAGGTCTCGGCGATGCTGGTGGCGAGCACGACCTTGCGCCGGCCGGGCTCCGCCGGGGACACGGCGCGGTCCTGCTCGGCCGGCGGCAGGGCGCCGTACAGGGGGGCGACGTCCGTGCCGTCGTCGAGGCGGTCGGCGAGCAGGGTCGCGACCCGGCGGATCTCGCCCTGACCGGGCAGGAAGGCGAGGACCGACCCCGGATCGGCGCGCAGGGCCCGCAGGATCGCGTCCGCCATGGCCTCCTCGATGCGCCGGTTGGGGTCGCGCTCGGCGTACCGGGTCTCGACGGGGAAGGCGCGGCCCTCCGATTCGATCACCGGCGCGTCGGCCAGCAGACGGGCGACGCGGGCCCCGTCGAGGGTCGCCGACATCACCAGGATGCGCAGGTCCTCGCGCAGGCCGGCCTGCGCGTCGAGGGCCAGGGCGAGGCCGAGATCGGCGTCCAGCGAGCGCTCGTGGAACTCGTCGAACAGCACGGCGCCGATGCCCGAGAGCTCGGGATCGTCCAAAATCATCCGGGTGAAGACGCCTTCGGTCACCACCTCGATGCGGGTGCGGGCGGAGATTTTGGAGCCGAGGCGCACGCGCAGGCCCACCGTATCGCCGACGCGCTCGCCGAGGGTCCGGGCCATGCGCTCGGCCGCCCCGCGCGCGGCGAGGCGGCGCGGTTCGAGCAGGACGATCTTTCGGCCCGCGAGCCATGGGGCGTCGAGGAGGGCGAGGGGCACGCGGGTGGTCTTGCCGGCGCCGGGCGGGGCCACGAGGACGCAGGCGGCGCGGGCCGCGAGGGCTTCCCCGAGGGCGGGCAGCACCGCTTCGATGGGCAGATCGGGCATGGGAGGCACGGACATCGCCCATGCTGGTGCCGCGAACCGGGCGTTGCCGCAAGCCGGCGGAGCGGATGACGGCGCGAACCGGCCGCGGACGCGTCCCGGTTCAGGCCGCCCGCACGGTGGCGAGGAAGCGTCCGACCTCGCCGGCGAGATGCTCGGATTGCCGCGACAGTTCGGAGGCCGCCGACAGCACCTGGCTCGCCGCCGCACCGGTTTCCTCGGCGGCGCGGGCCACCCCCACGATGGTGCCGGTCACCGCGCCCGTGCCGAGGGACGCCTGGGTGACGTTGCGGACGATCTCCCGCGTGACCACCCCCTGCTCCGCGACCGCCGCCGCGATGGCGCTGGCGACGCCGTCGATCTCCCGGATGCGAGCCGCGATGCCGTCGATGGCCGAGACCGCCCGCGCCGTCGCGCCCTGGATGCGGCCGATCTGGCCGTTGATCTCGGCGGTGGCGCGGGCGGTCTGGCCGGCCAGGTCCTTCACCTCGGTGGCGACCACGGCGAAGCCCCGGCCCGCCTCTCCGGCGCGGGCCGCCTCGATGGTCGCGTTCAGCGCCAGCAGATTGGTCTGCCCGGCGATGGCGGCGATGAGGGTCACCACGTCGCCGATCCGCGTCGCCGCGCCGTCGAGGTCCTGCATCAGCCGCGCCGTCTCGGCCGCCTCGCCGACGGCGACCTGGGTCAGGCCGGCCGATCCCCGGACCCGGCGGGCGATCTCCTCGACGGACGCGCCGAGCTCCCCGGCGGCGGCGGCCACGGAATCGACGTTGGCGGCGGCTTCCTCGGCGGCCGCCGCCACGGTGCCGGATTGCCGGGCCGTCTCGGTGGCCGTGCCGGCCATGCCTTCCGCGGTGCCCTGGAGTTCGGTGGCCGCCGACGCCACGAGGCCGACGATGCCGCTCACGGCGCGCTCGAAGCCATCGGCCATCCCCCGCACGGCCGCCTTGCGCTCGGCCTCGCCCCGGCTCCGGGCCGCCGCCTGCGCGCGGGTCAGGCCGTCGTTCTCGACCATCTTCGCCTGGAAGATCGCGAAGGCCCGCGCGATGGCCCCGATCTCGTCCCGCCGCTCCAGGCGCGGCACGCTCACGGAAAGGTCGCCCCCGGCCAGGCGCTCCATCGCCCGCGCCATGGTCCGGAGCGGCCCGGACATGCGCTGCCCGACCCACCAGGACAGGGACGCGGCGCACAGGATCGTCAGGCCGACGATCGCCCAGAGCAGGTCGGCGAACCGGGCCCGCGACGTCGCGCTCTCGGCCTGCGCCCGCGCGTAATCGGCCTGCCCCGCCCGCTTCACCTCGGCGACGAACGGCTCCAGGCGTCCGTAGATCGCCGCGAGATCGTCCGCCTCTTCCCGGAGGCTCGAGGCGCCCGCCGCATAGGCGAGGAAGCGGCTCTCATACGCCTTGATCAGGCCGGCGATCTCGGCTTTGACGGCGGGCGCCAGGGACGAGGCCGGAAGCGCGGCCTCGAACTCCGACACCCGCTCGCGCAGCTCGTCGGCGTACCTGTCCTCGCCGCGCAGCATGAAATCCTTCTCGTGCCGGCGCATCATCAGCATCAGCACGGACAGGCGCGGCTGGTCGAAGGCGAAGAGGCGCTGCTCCACGGCGTGCACCGCCGTGCGGAGGGCGTTCTGCAGGCCGTCCCGCTCGGTGAAGCCGAGGGTGCGCTGGGCGGCGGCGACGTTCTGGAACCGGATGGCGTAGATGTCGAGCCCGGCGCGGATCACCTCGGCCTTGCGCAGGGGGTCGTCGGCCGGGAGGGACGCGACGAGGTCCTCGACGGCGCCGAGGCGCTCCCCCGCCCGGGCGACCGCCGCCTGCCGCCGGCCGATGAGGGCGTCCCGGCGGCGCAGCAGGAACTCCGTCTCGATCTGACGGGCGGCGAGGAGGTCGTCGGCGACGGCGGAGATCTGCTCCTGCAGGTGCAGGCTCGCATCGGCGACCTGCTGGTAGCGCGCCTGCGCGTGCGCGGCCACGAACGACACGATGCCGAGGGTCAGTACGCCGCCGACGCCGAGGGCGGCGATCTGGAACCGCAGGTCGAACCGGAGGGTGGGCACTCTCATGGCGGCGGCAAGTCCCTGAAACCAGCGGGACATTAGACGGGTAACAATTAATTTTCCGCCGCGGCGACCCGCTTTATCCAGATCGCCATCGATTAAAGGTCCCGCTCTATTTCGTCACGGACGACAAGGAAAGACGAAGAAGACTTTTGGACCGACAAACGACGTCGCCGCCTAGTCCTGCGGGTGACGGCGAGCTTTTCCCCTCCCGCCCGACCACGCGAAACAGTCCTCGCCGTCCGCGTCCGCGCGGGGGTGCGCATCCAAAGCCTTCCGAACCGTCGCGTTGTTGGGGACGACGGTGCCACCGGCCGCATCGGCCCGACGGACGCGCGGCCCACGCCGCGACCCGCTGGTTCCGGCGCGGCCGTGGCGGCGGGATTCGGCGCCGAAACCGCGGCGGAGTACTTAATCCCGCGTTCACGACGAAAAAATTCAGTGGTTTCAGGCCGTTGGCGGCGATTCGCGACCGAATCCCCGGGAACGGAATCCGGACCGGCGACTTGATGCCCCGACGCCCGCGGGGCGCATCGACGAAAGACGAACCGCATGACCAAGATCGCCATCGCACTCGCCGCCAGCACCCTGCTCGGCGCCCTCGGAATGACCGCCGCCTCCGCCGCCCCGGCCCTGCCGGTCGGCGCCGCCATCGTCGGCGGCGATCACGCGGTCGACGAGGCCGCCTACCGTCACCGCCACTACCAGGGCATGCGCCACCGCGGCATGGGCCACGGCCGCCACATGCGCCGCATGCCGGCCTCGCGCATGGGCAGCAACCCGAATTCGCGCAACCCGCAGCAGCCGGGCTTCATGCAGCAGAAGGGCCAGACCACGGGCGGCCCGCGCTACTGAGTTTTTTCCACCACGCCGGCCGGTCAGGTCGGATGAAGGGGGCCGGTGCGCGAGCGCCGGCCCTTTTCGTTGGTCCCTTGTCCACCCTTCTCCCCAGGGCAGTGGGGCGCCCGCGCTGATCAGGTCCGCCCGGGTCTGCTAGGCTGGCGCCATGCAACAGCGTCCCGCCCGCTCCGTGCCGAAGACCGGCTCCGCCCCGTCGGACTACACCACCAGCGCGGCGGTGCTCGATACGGCCGGCGCCACGCCGATGATGGCGCAGTACATCGAGATCAAGGCCGCCAACACCGACTGCCTGCTGTTCTACCGCATGGGCGACTTCTACGAGCTGTTCTTCGAGGACGCCGAGATCGCCTCGCGGGCGCTGGGGATCGTCCTGACGAAGCGCGGCAAGCACGGCGGCGCCGACATCCCCATGTGCGGCGTGCCGGTGGAGCGCTCCGACGACTACCTCAGCCGCCTCATCGCGCTGGGCCACCGCGTCGCCGTCTGCGCCCAGACGGAGGACCCGGCGGAGGCCAAGAAGCGCGGGCCGAAATCCGTGGTCCGGCGCGAGGTCGTCCGCCTCGTCACCCCCGGCACCATCACGGAGGACCGCCTCCTCGATCCGGCCCGCGCCAACGTCCTGCTCGCCATCGGCCGGACCAGGACCGGCAAGGGCGAGGCGGATCACGTCTATGGTCTGGCCGCCCTCGACATCTCCACGGGGCGGTTCGGCCTGAGCGAAGTGCCGGCCGCCGAGCTCGCCTCTTCCATCGCCCGGCACGAGCCCCGCGAGATCGTCCTGTCGGAGACGATCCACGCCGATCCGGCCCTCGCCCGCCTGTGGCGCGAGATTCCCGCTCCCGTGACGCCGCTGGCCCAGGCCGAGCTCGAGCCGGCGGCGGCCGAGCGGCGGATCAAGGCGCAGTTCGGGGTGTCGACCCTCGACGGGTTCGGCCAGTTCGGCCGGGCCGAGCTCGCGGCGGCGGGCGCGGCCCTGCTCTACATCGAGCGCACCCAGATCGGCGCGCGCCCGACCCTGTCGCCGCCGACCCGCGAGACCGCCGGGGCGACCCTCGCCATCGACGCGTCGACGCGGGCCAACCTCGAACTCACCCGGACCCTGTCGGGCGAGCGCCGGGGCAGCCTCCTCGACGCCATCGACCGCACGGTCTCGGCGAGCGGGGCGCGGCTGCTGGCCGAACACCTCGCCGGCCCGCTCACGGACCTTTTCGCGATCCAACGGCGGCACGCCGCCGTGGCGTGGCTGACCGAGCAGGGCGTCTCGCGAAGAACGTTTCGCGAGATCCTGGCGCGGGCGCCCGACCTCGCCCGCGCCCTGTCGCGCCTCGGCCTCGGGCGCGGCGGCCCCCGCGACCTCGCCGCCCTCCGCGACGGCCTCGACGCCGCGCAGGGCTTGGCGGCGCAGCTCGCCGCCCTCGACGGCCTGCCCGACGACCTCGCCGCCCTCGGCGAGCGTCTGGCACAGGTCGATGCCGGCCTCGTGGCTCACCTGAGCGCCGCCCTCGCCGACGACCTGCCCCTCAAGCGCACCGATGGCGGCTTCGTCCGCGAGGGCTATTCGGCGGAGATCGACGAGACCCGCGTGCTCGGCCAGGATTCCCGCAAGGTCATCGCGGCGCTCCAGGCGCGCTACGCCGAGGAAACCGGTTGCCGGACCCTGCGGATCAAGCACAACAACATGCTCGGCTACTACATCGAGGTGCCCCAGGCCGTGGGCGAGGGCTGCCTCAAGGGGCTGATGCGCGAGACCTTCATCCACCGCCAGACCATGGTCGACGCCATGCGCTTCACCAGCGTCGAGCTCGGCGATCTGGAAGGCCGCATCTCGGGCGCCTCCGACCGGGCGCTCAAGCTCGAATCGGCGGTGTTCGACGCGCTGTCCGGCGAGGCCCTGGCCCAGGCCGCCGCCATCGCCTCCGTGGCCGAGGCCCTGGCGGCCCTCGACGTCGCCGCCTCCCACGCCGACCTCGCCGTCGAGCGCGACTGGCGCCGCCCGGTGGTCGACGACGGCTACGGCTTTGCCGTCACGGGCGGGCGCCACCCCGTGGTCGAGGCGGCCCTGCGGCTCTCGGGGGCGCCGTTCATCGCCAACGCGTGCGACCTGTCGGGGGAGGGGCGCGGCCGCATCCGCCTCGTCACCGGCCCGAACATGGGCGGCAAGTCGACGTTCCTGCGCCAGAACGCCCTCATCGCCGTCCTGGCGCAGATCGGCGCCTTCGTGCCGGCGGCGTCAGCCCATCTCGGCCTCGTCGACCGGCTGTTCTCCCGCGTGGGGGCCGCCGACGATCTGGCCCGCGGGCAATCGACGTTCATGGTCGAGATGGTCGAGACCGCCGCGATCCTGAACCAGGCGACCCGGCGCTCCCTCGTGATCCTCGACGAGATCGGGCGCGGCACGGCGACCTTCGACGGCCTGTCCATCGCCTGGGCCTGCCTCGAACACCTGCACGAGAAGAACGCCTGCCGCGCCCTGTTCGCCACCCACTTCCACGAGCTGACGGCTTTGGGCCAGCGCCTGTCGCACCTCGACAACGCCACCCTGAAGGTCGCCGAGCACAAGGGCAACGTGGTGTTCCTGCACGAGGTGGTGCCGGGGGTGGCCGACCGCTCCTACGGCCTCCAGGTCGCGCGCCTCGCCGGCCTGCCGCCGGGGGTGATCGCCCGGGCCGGCGCCATCCTGAAGAACCTCGAAAAGTCCGAGCGCGACCGCCCGACCCGCCCGCGCATCGACGACCTGCCGCTCTTCGCCGCCCTCTCGGCCCCGCCCCTGGAAGAGGCCCCGCGCGAGGACGGCCTGCGCCGGGTGCTCGACGAGATCGACCCCGACGCGCTCACCCCGCGCGAGGCGTTGGAAGCGCTGTATCGCCTGAAGGCGGCGCGGGACGGGTGATCGACTCATCAGCTGCAGGACAAATTCTCAAGTAAAGCAACGATATACCTATCCTATTTCAAGATAAATTTTTATCTATATCGTCGTGTCCAAGAGATGGCGGGATGCTCGGGTCCCCTCTGCTGGAAGGAGAGGGACAGGGCGAGGTGTGGGACTTATTCGGAGAGTTCGCACACCTCACCCCAACCCTCTCCTTCCAAGAGAGGGAGCCCGTTGCGCTTGGCGAAGACGTTCCGATGACGGTCCAAAACGGGATTTCTCGACCCGCACGTCGGAATCGATCCAAGACCTTCAGACAGACGGCACGGCTTGCTTAATGCTGAACCATCGGACATTGTTGTGACGCCCGCCTTACGGACGTATGGACGACTCTCATCTGGAAGCGAGAGGATGCGTACCGCTAGATCACTTTCACCGGCAGACGGGGTGACGCGAAGTCCTGATCAAGGCGTCTGATAATACGAGGATCGCGTGAGGGTTGTAGATTACAACCTTCTACGGAGCAGATTCGTGTTCTAATATGGTATTTTTAAATGTCTTCTTTGTTTTCGTACTCGCATGCTGAATACCACGACAAGGTTGTGGCACTAAACGAAGGATGGCTGATAAGATACGCAGCCATGGCGACCATGGGTCTTCTGGACTACCAGGACTCCCAGGGTACGCGCGGCGTCCTGTTCGAGATCGGTGTTTGTGCAGGGCGATACTTCTCGGTCCTGATGCGAAGCGGCCACAGAAGTGGTGACCCTGTGATCGGACTAGATCCGTTCCTCTGGATTGACGAAGCCACTGTAAACGACAGGCTGCATGCCAACGTGCCGGGCGCGCCGTATCGTTTCATCAACGCCTACTCGACGGCCTACACCGCCAGGACTCTGCTCGACGAATTCGACGGCAAGCTGGCCCGGTTTATCTCCGTCGACGGATCTCATGAAGCGTCGGATGTTCTGTGGGATCTGCGTCTGACCGAGGAAATACTACACCCGGACGGTTTCGTGGCAGTGGACGACTTCTTCAATCCCGTCGCCATAGGTGTGAATGAGGGCGTGCATCGGTTCTTCAACAATCCGAGAGCGCTCGTGCCGTTCGCGATGTTTTCAAACAAGCTCTTCCTATGCCGTCCGCACAAGCTCAAATCCTTCAAGAAGGCTATAGCCGAATACGCCGAGTCGGATCAGTCCGAAGATCGGCCGAGGTTCTTCATCGAACACAGGAACAGGGGCGACAAGGCCATTGAGCAGACGCTTTGGGGCACGAAGTTCTACAGCTTCGGGTAGGTCGATCCGATCAGGAAAAGCCGGCCACCAGGGCCGGCTTTTCATTTGCCTTCCTGCAAGCCCTCAGGCAACGCGAGCTGAGGAGATCGAGACCCGAGGTTTCTCCCCTGCCCTCCACCGGCCGTCCTGCAGCGTGAGGATCGACCGGGCGCCATCCTGGTACGGCACGACGTGGCTGACAGCCCAGGTGCTCGGTCCCTTGTTGTACCCCTGCTGGAGCCGGAGCGCGCCGCCGGCATAGACGCCCTCGTTGATCTCCGGCGAGTGAACGCGCCCGATGGTCATCGTCCGGCCGGTCTTCGCGAGGCCCTGAACCGATGCCTTCGACCCGTTGACGCCGCGGAAGCCATGGTGCCCGACGTCGATGCCGTCGAGCAGTCGGCTGGAGCCGTCATAGGCCCATGAGACACCCTTCGGATCACTCACAGCACCCCGTATGGCATGCTCGACCAAAGAGAAGCGCGGTGCGCCTGATCGGCGTCCAAGGCGACGGCGACCTGTGCGCGGTGATCCAGCATCGCATCTTCGAGCTTGAGGCCCAGGCGGATGTTCGGAGCGTCGTGCCGGTCGCGGCCCTCTCGGATGTATCGGTCCAGGCCGATGTCGTGGTTGGCCTCCACGACGATGATCTCGCGGTCGTCGTTGGCGACCCGCTCCAGATGTTCGATCCCGGAGTTTGATGGAGCACGCTTCACGTCGGAGTGGAGGGACGCGCGATGGGCCGACCATCGGCCGTAGGCCCGAGCCGAACCCAGGAAACCCGAATTTAGGAAACCCGACCCCAAGAAACCGGCACCCGGCGCGAAACTGCCCTCAGTGGTGCAGCCGCTCCGACCCGTCGGCGGCCAATCGAAATCCGTCGAGGCCTTCGAGGCTCGCGGCGTGGCCGGCGCGGCGGTCGGCGACGTAGCGCAGGGCCCCGGCCACCACCCGCTCGGAATACGGCTTGGCGATCACCCCGAGGGCCCCGGCGAAGTCGTCCGGGATGCGCTTGGCGTTGGCGGTCATGAACACCACCGTGGTGTGCGGGTCGGCGCTGAGGGCCCGGGCCACGGCGACGCCCGTGGGTCCGTCGATGAGGTGGATGTCCACCAGGGCGACGTCCGGATGGGTCGCGAGACCGAGGGCGATGGCCTCCTGCGAGGAGCCCGCGACCCCCACGGTGACGTGGCCGAGGTCGTCGAGCAGGCATTCGAGCTCGAGGGCGATGAGCACCTCGTCCTCGACCACGAGGATGCGCAGGGGCGGCGTCGGGGTCACGTGGCCCATCGGGGAACCTCGACGTCTGGATCGGGCACGGCCTCGCTGAGGGAGATCGCGTCGAGGGGCACGTTGATCTCGACCCGGGTGCCCGGCGCGGTCTCGCTCCACGCGATGGTGCCGCGCAGCTGGCGCACCACCATCTCGACGAGGGAGCGGCCGAAGCCGGCCGGATTCGGGACGGTGGCGGACAGGCCGACGCCGTCATCCTCGATGAGCATGTGCAGCGCCCCGTCCCGGCGCCGGGCCGTGATGCTGACCCGGCCGGCCCGGTTGTCCGGGAAGGCGTGGCGCACGGCGTTGGTCGCCAGTTCGTGCAGCATCAGGGCGAGCGGCGCCGCCATGGCGGCCGAGACCGCCATGGAATCGATGGCCGCGCTCACGGCCGTGCGCTCGCCGTCGAGGCCGGCGACGAGGTCGCCGAGGAAGTCGTCGGCGAATTCCTGCAGGTTGAACCGGGTCACGTCGCCGGCGGAGTAGAGCATGCGGTGCACCGTCGAGAGGGCGCCGATGCGCTCGGCCATGCCGTTGAGGGCGGCGCGGGCCTCGCCCTCGGGGGTGCGCCGCGCTTTCAGCAGCATCAGGGACGAGATCACCTGGAGGTTGTTCTTGACCCGGTGATCGACCTCGTGGAGCAGGGCGGTCTTCTGCTCCAGGGCAGCGCGCAGGTCCGCCGTCTGCTCGGCGACGCGGCGCTCGAGATCGTGGTTGGCGTGGGTCATGGCGACTTCGAGGCTGTGCTTGCCCGTCATGTCGGCCTGCGCCGCGTAGTAGTGGGTGATGGCGCCGGCGCCGTCGCGCACGGGCGAGAGGGTCATGCCGTTCCAGAACGACGACCCGTCCTTGCGGTAGTTCACGAGCTCGGTCTCGAAGGTGCGCCCCGCCGCGAGGGCGGCACGGATGCGCGCCACGGTCTCGGGGTCCGTCTGCGGCCCCTGGAGCATCCGGCAATCGCGACCGACGATTTCGTCCCGCGCGTAGCCCGTCATCGCCAGGAACGCCGCGTTGACCCAGACGATGGCGTGGTCGCCGCCGCGGGCTTGCGTCAGCACCATCGGCGTCGGGCTCTCGGCGAAGGCGGAGACGAGGGTCATGCCCTCAAGGTGCGAGTGGCCCTCGGGCGAAGTCCGGCCCTGGGGCGAATCAGGTTGCTGCGACGGGCCCTGGGTGTCGAAGGTGCGACCGTCCGTCATGGCCGGCTCGACGTCGGCCGGATGGGTGCGGGATGCGGGAGACGGTTCGTCACATGGGGCATCCCGGTCAAGCACGGCGTCGCACCGCCGACGATCGGACTGCACCCCACGGACGGACCGGGGCGCAAGGTGCCGATTGGCAGACGGACAGTTTGAACGCACCCTGTTAACAAGTTATCGGCCATTTCTGAGGTTGGTCCGGCGACCGCGGCCGGAACGGCCGCTCGACCGCGCGGCTGGTCATGGTCGCAACCCGCGACGCTCGTCCGAAGTAAGCGTCGGGCCTGACAGGAGTTCCATCCCATGGCGACCAGCCGAGTGCGTAGCTCCCTGCGCCTGCGCGATCTCGCCGCGGACCCGCGCATCGGGCTGATGCTGGCCCTCGGCTTCTCGTCGGGCCTGCCCCTGCTCCTCGTGCTCGGCACCTTCTCGACGCGGCTCGCCTATTCGGGCGTGGACATCAAGGCCATCGGCCTCTTCAGCTACGTCGCGCTGCCCTACACCCTGAAGTTCCTGTGGGCGCCCCTCATCGACCGGTTCGACGTGCCGGGGCTGACCCGCCGCCTCGGGCGCCGGCGCGCCTGGATGGTGATGACGCAGGCGGCCGTCGCCGCCGCCCTGGCCCTGATGGCGTTCGCCGACCCGGCGACGAGCCTCGTGCTCCTCGGCCTCGGCGCCTTCCTGCTGGCGTTCTGCGCCGCCACCCAGGACGTGGTCATCGACGGCTGGCGCATCGACGCCGCCGGCACCGACCTCCAGGGCGTCCTCGCGGCGACCTCGAACCTCGGCTACCGCTTCGGCCTCATGGCGGCGGGGGCCGGCGCCCTGTTCCTCGCCGACGCCTACGGCTGGCGCGCCGCCTACCTGCTCATGGCGGCCCTGATGCTCGTCGGCCTCGTGGCCGCGCTCCTCGCCCCCGCCTTCGACCGGACGGGGGACGAGGCCCGCGCCGCCGCCGCCGTCGAGGCGGCCGCCGGCCGTCCGGCCAAGGTCTGGAGCTTCCGGGGCGCGGTGCTGGAGCCCCTGGCCGAACTGCATCGGCGCCTCGGCGTCGGCCTGTGGGCGATCCTCGTCCTCGTGGCGTTCTACCGGATGCCGGACTTCATCTCCGGCGTGATGGCGAGCCCGCTCTACTTCAAGGTCGGCTTCACCCTCACCGAGATCGGCGCCGTGTCGAAGCTCTACGGCATCTGGGTCGGCATCGCCGGCGCCTTCGTCGGCGGCTGGGCGATGCAGCGGTTCGGCCTGTTCCCGACCCTCGTGGTCGGCGCCTTCCTCGGCGCCGCCTCGAACCTCGCCTTCTCGTGGCTGTCCTTCGGCGGCCCGGAGGTGTGGCGCCTGACGGCGGCGATCTCCATCGACAATTTCTGCGGCTCCTTCGCCGGCATGGCCCTCATCGCCTACATGTCGAGCCTCACCGCACCGGGCTTCGCCGCGACCCAGTACGCCCTGTTCTCCTCGCTCTACGCCCTGCCGGGCAAGCTCGTCGCCGGCACCTCCGGCTACATCGTGGCGGCCTACGGTTACCCTGTGTTCTTCGCCCTCACGGCGGCGGTGGGCATCCCCGTGGTGATCCTGTGCTTGTTCGTCGGCCGGGCCGGCGAGCGCAGCGCCGCGCGGGCGGCGGAGGCCGCCGCGACGGACGCGGTTCCGCCGGACCCGGCCGAGCCGGACGCCTCCGGCGGGAACCATCCCGGCGGCCCCGGGCTTGCTCCTCCCGACCGCCGCGGCGCTCCGGCGCCCGGCCCAGACATGAGACCGCAGACGTGAGCAACATCTCCCCCGTCGACCTTTCCTCCGACACCGCCCCTGTGGCCGCCGGCGACGCGGCCTTGAGCGACGCGGACGCCGCCGCCCTGCGCCGGGCCGTGCGCACCCTCGAGAATCCGGGGTTGGCCGCACGCCTGTCCGCCGCCGCCGGCGCGCCCCTCGACATGATCGGCCGCGCCCTGCCGGAGGCCGTCACCGGCGCCGTGTCGCGGGCCACCGAGGGCGCCATGCACACGGCCCTGCGGGTGGCGCTCGCCACCCTGCCGGAGGCGCAGAAGACCCTGGTGCCCGCCGGCACCGACCTCGTGGACACTGTCGCGGCGCCGTCGAGCACGGCGCGCCGCCTCGGCCGGATGCTGCCGTCGAGCGACTTCGCCCACAAGGCCATGGCGGCGGTCTCGGGCGCCGTCGGCGGCGCCTTCGGCCTCGCGACCCTGGCGGTGGAACTGCCCCTCTCCACCACCCTGATGCTGCGCTCCATCGCGGGCATCGCCCGCGAGGAAGGCGAGGATCTGGCCGACCCGGAGAACGCGCTGGCCTGCGTGCAGGTCTTCGCCCTGGGCGGACGTGGGAGCGAGACCCCGCTCACGGAGAGCAGCTACTTCGCCGTGCGGGCGGCCCTGGCCAAGACCATGGCGGAGGCCGCCCGCTACGCCGGCAACCGCGCGCTCCTCGACGAGGCCGCCCCGGCCCTGATCCGGTTCTCGGCGCAGATCGCCGCGCGGTTCGGAATCGTCGTCTCGCAGAAGGTGGCGGCGCAGGCGGTGCCGATCCTCGGGGCCGTCGGCGGCGCCGCCGTCAACGCCGCCTTCATGGACCACTTCCAGGCCATGGCCCGGGCGCACTTCACCGTGCGCCGCCTGGAGCGGACCTACGGCGCCGCCCTCGTGCGCACGGCCTACGAGGCCGAGAAGTCCGCCACCGCCGCCGCCTGAGCCGGTGGCGGTTCAGGCCGCCGGATACCGCGCCGCCAGGAGGGCGTGGACGAGGCGGGCGGTCTGGACCTCGCCGCCCTCCGGCCGGCCGGGCCTGGTCGACGGGTTCCAGCCGTACAGGTCGAAATGCACGTGCGCTTTCGTGCCGGGGGCGAAGCGGCGCAGGAACAGGGCGGCGGTGATCGCCCCGGCGAAGGGGCCGCCCGGCGCGTTGTTGAGGTCGGCCACCTTCGAGTCGAGCAGGCCCGCATAGGGCGCGTGCAGGGGCAGGCGCCACACGGGATCGGCCACCGCCGCGCCCGCCGCCGCGACGGCGTCGGCGAGGGCGTCGTCCTCGGTGAAGAAGGCCGGGAGGTCGGGCCCCAGCGCCACGCGGGCCGCCCCCGTCAGGGTGGCGAAGTCGATGAGGAGGTCGGGCGTCTCCGCATCCGCCAGGGCCAGGGCGTCGGCGAGGACGAGGCGGCCCTCGGCGTCGGTGTTGCCGATCTCCACCGTGAGGCCGGCGCGGCTGCGGATCACGTCGCCGGGCCGGAAGGCCGCGCCCGAGATGGAATTCTCCACCGCCGGGATGAGGACGCGCAGGCGCAGGCGCAGGCCCGCCCCCATCACCATGGCGGCGGCGGCGAGGGCCGCGGCGGCCCCGCCCATGTCCTTCTTCATGAGCAGCATGCCGGCGGACGGCTTGATGTCGAGGCCGCCGGTGTCGAACGCCACGCCCTTGCCCACGAGGGTGACGCGGGGGGCCGCCGGATCGCCCCAGGTCAGGTCGATGAGGCGCGGCGCCCGCGGGGAGGCGGCGCCCACGGCGTGGACCAGGGGAAAGTCCTTCTCCAGGGCCTCGCCCGACACCACCGCGACGGCGGCGCCGTGGGCCTCGGCGAGGGTGCGGGCCGCCGCCTCGATCTCGGCGGGGCCGAGGTCGTTGGCCGGGGTGTTGACGAGGTCGCGCCCCAGGGCCACGGCGGCGGCGATGCGCATCACCGCCTCGGCATCGACGCCCTCGGGGGCGACGAGGCGGGGCGGGACGCCCGCCGGACCGGCGGCGCGGTAGCGGCCGAAGCGGTAGCCGCCGAGGAGCCAGGCGAGGCTCGCCTCCGTGCCGTCGACGGGGCCTTCGAGGCGGTAGGTGCCGGCGGGGAGCGCGCCGGGCAGCTTGCCGACGAGCAGGCGGTCGCGGCCCGGTCCCGGCTCGCCCAGCCCGAACAGCACCCGGGCGAGGCCGCCGTCCGGCCCCGGCAGCAGGGCGAGGCGGCCGGCCTTCGGCGCGAACTCCGTCGCACGGGCATAGGCGGCCTCGCGCGGATCGAGGCCGGCTTCGACACCGGGCCAGTCGGGACCGCCGACGCAGGTGACCGGGATGAGGTGCGTGGAATCCGGCGCGCGGGCGATCAGCTGGGACAGGGTCGGGCTCCTCGGAGGCGGGGGCGGGGTTAACCGCCGCTTAGGGTTAACGGTCTATCACCGGCCGACCGGTGGCGGGAAGCGCGCCGGCCGTGGGGAAGCGGAGTCGCGTGATGGTCAGGCCGCGTTTGGAAGCGTCTCGCAGGGCCGTGCGGATCGGCGCCGTCGTCGGACTGGCCGTCCTCGCCAGCGCCTGCAACCGGTCGAGCGGACCCGAGACCACGGGCTCCATCGGCGGGACCGAGTCCTCCGGTGGCACGAATTCCCTTGGAGGACTCGGCCTGCCCGGTTTCGGCCGCAAGCCGTCCAACGTGGTGTCCCGCCGCGACGTCGAAGCGCTCGGCGAGCGCTACACCGCCGATCCCGGCGACGTCGCCCTGGCCCTGCGCTACGCCCAGGCCCTGCGCGCCACGAGCCAGCGCTCCCAGGCCGTGGCGGTGCTGCAGCAGATCGCCCTGCGCAATCCCAAGAACACCGCCGTGCTCGCGGCCTACGGCAAGAGTCTCGCCGAAGCCGGCCGCTTCGCCGAGGCCGCCGACGTGCTCCAGAACGCCCACACGGCGGCCCAGCCGGACTGGCGCGTGCTCTCGGCCCAGGGGGCGGTGGCCGACCAGCTCGGCGACCACACCCGCGCCCAGGAGCTCTACGAGGCCGCCCTCAAGATCCAGCCCGACGATCCGGTGATCCTGTCCAATCTCGGCCTGTCCTACGCCCTCGCCAAGCGCCTCGACGCCGCCGAGGCGACCCTGCAGCGCGCCGCCGCCCAGCCGCGCGCCGATGCCCGCGTCCGCCAGAACCTCGCCCTGGTCTACGGCCTCCAGGGCAAGTTCTCCGACGCGGAGGCCGTGTCCCGCCAGGACCTGTCCCCCGACGAGGCCGCCGCCAACACCGCCGCCCTCCGCGCCGTCGTCGCCCAGCCGAACGCCTGGAAGGCCATCAAGGCCTCGGACGCGAAGGCCAAGCCCGCCGGCAAGCCCGCCGGACGGGGCTGATCCGTCCGGCGGCCGTGCTTGCAGGCTCCCCCTGGTGGCGCGGGTGCGGATGTCTTCCGGTTCGATGCCAACGGTGGGAGTGATGTGATCTCGGATTTTGTGCCCGGCTCGGATAAAATCGTGATCGGCCCCTCGATCACGAATGCCATCCTCTACAATTATCGAGGGTCCGCACTGCTCGAATTCGACAATGCGTCGAACGTTCTTCTGTCCGGCGTCTCGCCATCCGCGATCAGCGCAACCGATCTCGTGTTCCTGTAAAACGGATCGATCCTGCACAACGCGTGTTGTGCAGGATCTTCATACGAAGTGAAATGAAAATACGGAAGTTCTCGTCAGGAATCGGAATTCCGCGAGAAAAATCTATAGGGTTCTGTATTTGTAGTATCGTAGATATCATCATCGACTGCGTGTTCAGCGAGATACTTTTCTGTCGCGGCCTTCAAAGCCGGCAGAAGAGTTCCAGACTTGAGGCCAAGAAAAAGATCTGATTTATAATATTCGTCGGCTTCAAGGGAGCTTTTTTTCATCTGAGAGACCCGATTCAACCATTCGGTCTTCTGTCCATCATTCATCGTCCTGTCCGTTCGGATGCGCGCTTCCAGCGCTTCCCAGGAGTCGAAACGCTCGACGACCTCGCCGCCGCCTATGCCGGACAGGACAATGGCCCGCTGGGGCTGGGGCTTCTGCGCCTCCTCCCATACGGCCTGGCTGATCGTGAAGGTGAAGGCGACGCCCGAAACCTGCTTGGCTGCGGCACCCCAATTGGTCGCGATGCCGTTTATAGACTTGACGATCTCGATCGTGGCGTCGGACTGGGGCTTCGCGGAATTGGTCGGGCTCGCCTGCAGCAGCATATGGGCTGTGCTGGGCCGGGCGGAAATCTGGCTCAGGGACATGGTCGCTCCTCGTCGCGATCCCTCGATGGTTCGCTTTATCAAGTCCCATTCTCGCGATCATGATATAAGATCGTGTTAATCGATCCGGATAGTCAGTCGAGGCCACGGGTCTTGTTTGCACTGAGCTTGAGGAACGGCCGCGATGGCGGCGAGCCGCCGCCTCAGGGCCTCGGCGCATCCGTGGGTGTCGCCGATGGCGCGGCCGGTGGGCGCCGCGCCGTCCGGTCGGGCCGGCGGGCGTTCTCGGGCATCCTGGTGTTCTCGGGCGTCTCGGTGACGGCGGCGCCGGGCGGAACAGGACCCGTCTCCCCCGCGCGGGCCCTCCCGGATTCACACATCCGCCCGATGGCCGACAGCGAGGGCCACGATGCGCCGGCCGGGGCGCTACCCCTCCGCGGCCACCTGCAGAATGTCCACCGGCCCGTCCTGCGCGTCGGAAAACACCCCCACCGTGAGGGTGCCGCCGAAGACGCAGGCGGTGTCGAGGTTGGTCCGGTGCCGGCGCAGGTCCGGCCGGCCGCTCAGTTGCGGCGTGTGGCCGTGGACGACGTGGCGGCCGAAATCGTAATCCGCCGACAGGAACGGCTCGCGGACCCACAGGCAGGTCGGCACGTCGGGATCGATGCCGGGCCGGCCGGGGCGGAAGCCGGCATGGACGTAGTAGCGCCGCGAATCCTCCGAGACCGTCGGCAGGGCCGACATCCAGTTCAGGACGTCGTGGGGCAGGGCCTGCGGATCGCGGGTGCCGTAGGATTTGAGGGTCGCCACCCCGCCGTTCTCGAGCCAGGGCGCGGTGCCGAAGCCGTCGCGATAGGCGGCCAGCATCAGGCTCTCGTGGTTGCCCATGAGGCAGGTGACGGCGTCGGGCTCGGCGTCCTGCAGGGCGCGCAGGGTCGCGACGACGCCGGCACTGTCGGGGCCGCGGTCGATGTAGTCACCGAGGAAGACGAGGCGGCGCCGGGCGCCGGCCCGGTGCGCCTCGATGGCGGCGAGCAGGCGCCGCAGGGCCCCGGCGCATCCGTGGATGTCGCCGATGGCGTAGGTCAGGCCGGTGGACACGCCGCGCCGGTCAGGCGACCTTCGTCAGGCCGGTCGTTTTCGGGGTCTTCTGCGCCTCGGGTGCCTTCTGAGCTTCGGGCACTTTGGGACTCTCGGGCACCTTGCCTAAGGCGGCGCCGGGCGGAACGGCGGCTTTCTCCACCGCGCGGGCCGGCACGGCGGCGGCAGGGTCGGGCTTGGCTGGGTCGCCCTTCATGGGAACGGCGGCGGCTTCCGCCGCCGTGAGGATCGGCGTCGGCTTTTCGCCCGCCTCCAGGACCTCGTCCGTGTGGACGTCGAAGCGCAGGAGCAGGGCCGTGGCGAAGCTCGTCGAGATGGCGACGTCCGTGGCGTCGCGGCCGCGGGCGATGACGATGCGGCCGATGCGGCGGCGGTTGTTGCGGGCGTCGAAGGTGTGCCAGGCGCCGCCGAGATAGACCTCGAACCAGGCCGAGAAGTCCGGCGGCGGCACCACCGGCACGCCGATGTCGCCGAGGTAGCCGGTGCAGTAGCGGGCCGGGATGTTGAGGCAGCGGCAGAACGCGACGGCGAGGTGGGCGTAGTCGCGGCAGACGCCGCGCTGCTGGGTGTAGGCGTCGTGGGCCGAGCGGGTGGCGTCGGCGTCCTGATAGTTGAACTTGATGTGGGCGTTGACGAAGTCGCACACGGCCTGGACCCGGGCCCAGCCCTCCGGTCCGGCGCCGAACAGCTCCCAGGCGATGTTCGAGAGCTTGTCGGTGTCGCAGTAGCGGCTGCCGAGGAGGAAGCGCATGGCCTCGTCGGGCAGGTCCTGCACGGGATGCTGGACCGCGTCCGCCACCACGGGGTCGAGCTCGCCGGAATCGTGGACGAGGAAGTCCGTCGACACGGTGATGCGGCCGGCCGGCGCCAGGATGCGGGTGGTGACGTTGCCGAAGGCGTCGCGGTACTGGTGTGCGTCCACGGGCGGATCGAACGTCATCACCTCCGGCGTGAGGATGTCCGCCGCCCGCGAGGGATGGACGCTGAGGAGGAACATCATCGGGGTCGGCTGGAACGTCTCGTAGGTGATGGCATAACCGGTCCGGATCTTCATGATGGCCGCTATGCTCCAGTGCAGGCCCGAGACGGACCTGTCGAAATCAGGGATAGAACAGAAAACGCCCGCAACAGATCTTCGTTGCAGCGACGCCACTGAATCGTTCGTGGGTCGGAGACTTCTCCGAACACCCGGCCCAGCGTGAAGCCCGGCAGGATGCAGAGCCCGCCGCCCCGTGGCAAGCCGGCGCCGCACCGTGCCGGTTCACGATCCGTCGTCCGTTGTACCGGGCGCATGCAGGAAGGGGGCCAGCCCACCCGGCCCCGTCAACCCCACAGGCGCCGCCAGTCCCGCAGGCGTCGCACGGCGTCGACGCAATCGGCGTGCGAGCCGGCAAAGGAGAACCGGACGTGGTGGTGGCCGTCCACGGCATCGAAGTCGAGGCCCGGGGTCGCGGCGACACCGGCCTCGTCGAGCATGCGCCGGCAGAAGCCGGCCGCGTCGTCGGTGAGGTTCGAGACGTCGGGATAGAGGTAGAACGCCCCGTCCGCCGGGTGGGTGCGGCCGAGGCCGAGGCCCGGGAACGCGTCGAGGAGCAGGGCGCGGTTGGCGGCGTAGCCGGCGCGCACGGCCTCGACTTCCTCCACGGCGTCGAACGCCGCCATGGCCGCCACCTGCGACAGGTAGGGGGCGGAGATGAACAGGTTCTGGGCGAGGCGCTCCACCGGGCGCACCAGCCATTCGGGCACCACCATCCAGCCGATGCGCCACCCGGTCATGCACCAGGTCTTCGAGAACGAGTTGATGACGATCGCATCGGGTTCGTAGCGCAGCGCCGTGTCCGTCGGCACGCCGTAGCTCAGGCCGTGGTAGATCTCGTCGGAGATGAAGCGGAGGCCGAGGGCGCGGGCCGTGGCGCAGAGGTCGGCGAGGCGGTGCGGTTCGATGACCGTGCCGGAGGGGTTGGCCGGGCTCATCACCAGCACGCCGGACAGCGGGTCTTTCGCGTGGAGGGCGCGCAGGCCCGCGCTCGTCGGGGCGTAACGGTCGGCCTCCGCCAGGGGCAGGGCGGCCGGCACGAGGTCGAGGGCGTGCAGGATGCTGCGATAGGCGGGATAGCCCGGCTGCGGCACGGCGATCCGGGCGCCGGCATCGAACAGGCCGAGGAAGGCCAGGATGAAGCCCGCCGACGAGCCCGTGGTGACGACGATGCGCCCGGGCGGCACGTCGATCCCGTGGGTGTCGGCGTAGTGCCGGGCGATGCGTGCGCGCAGGGCCGGCAGTCCGAGCGCCTGGGTGTAGGGCAGGGCGCCGCCGGCAAGCGCAGCCTGCGCCGCCGCGATCACGGCCCGCGGGGCCGGTGCCGAGGGCTGGCCGACCTCCATGTGGACGACGCCGTCGCCCCGCGCCTCGCGGGCGGCGGCGGCCGACATGACGTCCATGGCGAGGAACGGCGCGACGCGGGCGGCGCGCTGCGAGGGCGAGGTGGGGGGCAGGCCGGCGGAGGGGGATTGCGAAACCGTCATCGCATCCCCGTAAAGCCGTTTCGCGCGGGACGGAAACCGCGCCGCGCGGCCGTGCGCGATTGACCGGCCGCCGCGAAAACGCCTAACCCCGCCGATAGACGCACCCGATCTCGTGTCCGATCCTCTCCAGGCCGGCCGCGTTTCCCATCCGGTCGCCCCCGCGAGGACGCATGCCCCTGCTCCGGTCCCTTCTCACCTCCGTCGTCCTGTTCGGCGCCTCCGCCGCCTGGGCGCAGACCACCCCGCAGAACGCCCCGGCCGCGGCGACACCTTCCCCGGCCACGCCGGCCCCGGTGTTCTCCGACACCCAGCGCCAGGCCATCGAGGCCATCGTCAAGGATTACCTCGTCAAGAATCCCGACGTGCTGCAGGAGGCCATCGCCGAGGGCGAGAAGCGTGCCCAGGAGACCCAGAAGCTGGCGCAGTCCGCCGCCCTGAAGGAATCCCGCGAGACCCTGACCAATTCGCCCCACGGCGTCGTCGTCGGCAACCCGGCGGGCGACATCACCGTGGTGGAGTTCTTCGACTACAATTGCGGCTACTGCCGCAAGGCGCTCGGCGACATCCAGACCCTGATTAAGTCCGACCCGAAGCTGCGGGTGGTCCTGCGCGACTTCCCCGTCCTCGGCGCCGAATCCCTCGAGGCCAGCAAGCTGGCCCTCGCGGCCAAGCAGCAGCTCAAGGCGGACAAGATGTTCGACTTCCACGTCAAGCTCTTGGAGACCAAGGGCCGGGTGACGGGCGAGCGCGCCCTGGCGGTGGCCAAGGAGATGGGCCTCGACACGGCCCGCCTCGCCAAGGACGCGCAGGGCCCCGAGGTCAAGGCGGCCCTGGCCGAGAACGTGAGTCTCGGCGACAAGCTCGGCCTGTCCGGCACCCCGGCCTTCATCATCGGCGACGAGATCATTCCCGGCGCCGTCGGCGTCGATCCGATCCGCAAGACCATCAGCGACGTCCGGCAGTGCGGCCACGCCAGCTGCTGAACTGACAGAACCCGCGCGCCCCGACGTCGGGAGGCCGCTGGTCTCCCGATCTCAGAAACTTCCAGCCTGACGACGACCGAGCCGATGCCCAAGGAGCCGATGTCCAAGAACGATCCCTTCGATCCGGAGCTCGTGCGCGAGCTCGCCAAGCTCATCACCGAGACGGATCTCACCGAGATCGAGGTCGAGAAGGGCGACCTGCGCATCCGCGTCGCCCGCCGCATCGAGCCCGTCCACGTCCAGGTGGCGGCCCCCGCCCCGGCGCTGGCCGCCCTGGCCCCGGCGCCCCAGCCCGTGGCCGGTCCGGGCGCCGTGCCGGAGCGGGCCCGGGCGGGCGCGGGCCATCCCGGCGCCGTGCCCTCGCCCATGGTCGGCACCGCCTACCGCCGGCCGTCGCCGGACGCCAAGGTGTTCGTCGACGTCGGCTCCAAGGTCGAGGCGGGCGAGAAGGTGCTGCTCATCGAGGCGATGAAAACCTTCAACGAGATCGTGGCCCCCCGCGCCGGCACCGTCACGGCCGTCTTCGTCGAGGACGGCCAACCCGTCGAGTTCGGCGAACCCCTCCTCGTCATCGAGTGAGGCGCGAGGCATCATGTTCGACAAGATCCTGATCGCCAATCGCGGCGAGATCGCCCTGCGCATCCTGCGCGCGGCCAAGGAACTCGGGATCGCGACCGTCGCCGTCCATTCCACGGCCGACGCCGACGCCATGCACGTGCGGCTCGCCGACGAGAGCGTCTGCATCGGCCCCCCGGCCGCCCGCGACAGCTACCTCAACATCCCCTCCATCATCGCCGCCTGCGAGATCACGGGCGCGGACGCCGTCCATCCGGGCTACGGCTTCCTGTCGGAGAACGCCCGCTTCGCCGAGGTGCTGGCCCACCACGAGATCGGGTTCATCGGCCCCAAGGCCGAGCATATCCGCATCATGGGCGACAAGATCGAGGCCAAGCGCACGGCGAAACGCCTCGGCATCCCGTGCGTGCCGGGTTCGGAGGGCGGGGTCGAGGACCCGGTGGAGGCCAAACGCATCGCCGCCGAGATCGGCTATCCCGTGCTGGTGAAAGCCGCGTCCGGCGGCGGCGGCCGCGGCATGAAGGTGGCGCGCACGGAGGCCGACCTCGAAGAGGCCCTCGGCATGGCCCGCCAGGAGGCGAAGGCCGCCTTCGGCGACGACGCCGTCTACCTCGAGAAGTACCTGGAGAAGCCGCGCCACATCGAGGTCCAGGTGCTGGGCGACGGCCAGGGCAACGCCGTGCACTTGGCCGAGCGCGACTGCTCGCTGCAGCGCCGGCACCAGAAGGTGTGGGAGGAGGGCGGTTCGCCCGTCCTCGACGAGGCCATGCGGGCCGAGATCGGCGGCATCTGCGCCCGCGCCATGCAGGAGCTGAAGTACCTCGGCGCCGGCACGGTGGAGTTCCTGTACGAGGACGGGAAGTTCTACTTCATCGAGATGAACACCCGCATCCAGGTCGAGCATCCGGTCACCGAGATGATCACCGGGATCGACCTCGTCAACGAGCAGATCCGCGTCGCCGCCGGCCTGCCGCTCTCGGTGACCCAGGACGAGATCAAGGTCTCGGGCCACGCCATCGAGTGCCGGATCAACGCCGAGCACCCGGCGACCTTCCGGCCGTCCCCCGGCCTCATCACCTACTTCCACCCGCCGGGTGGCCTCGGCGTGCGTGTCGATTCGGCGGTGTTCCAGGGCTACCGCATCCCGCCGCACTACGATTCGCTCATCGGCAAGCTCATCGTGCACGGGCGCACCCGCAACGAGTGCCTCATGCGCCTGCGCCGGGCCCTCGACGAGTTCGTGGTCGACGGCGTCGATACCACGCTGCCCCTGTTCCGGACCCTGGTCCGCAACGCCGACGTCCTGAACGGCGCCTACGACATCCACTGGCTGGAGAACTTTTTGGCGGCCGGCGGCCTCGACGAGCCGTAAATCTTCGCTTTCGACCCGGAATGGCGCGTGGGGGCGGGAACGGCGCAGGCCGGCGTTCGTTCGTCTGGGAACGCTGGTATACCGAGGATGGCGACATTCCCGGTGCGGCCCCCCCTCACAGCCATCGAGGAATTGTTCATGCGCCTGTCCCACCTCCTGATCGCGTCGGCCCTGCTCGCCACCCCGGCCCTGGCGCAGTCGTCCTCGGGCAATGTCGGCCAGCCCGAGCGCGGCGTGCCGCAGGCCGGCAACACGGCGGGCGGCCCCATCGACAAGCCCTCGACCCGCGATATGGCCCCGGCCCGGACCGAATCGATGCCGGCCGGCGAGAACGGGATGTCGCCGGGCGCCGGCGCCGTCGATTCGGCCAAGGGCGGCAACGCCGAGGAGAACGACCGCGCGGTGCCGAACACCGGCGGTACCGCGGGCGGCCCGGCCCGGTAGTTTTTTTCCGTCCTCAAACCGATCAATCGATGCGGCGAAGGCCGGTCCCACGGGGCCGGCCTTTTTCGTGTGCATCAGGCCCCGGGATACCCGGTCATACCAACTCCGGTTGATCGATTCGGATTGAGCAGCCGCGACGGGCCCCCTCTCCTGTTTGGGAGAGGGTTGGGGTGAGGGTCGTGGACTGTCCGGAGAATCCACACACCTCACCCTGTCCCTCTCCTTCCAGGAGAGGGGACCCGCGCCTGGGGAGGAGGGGACCCGCATGGCACCGCGTCACCGAACGGATCAGGCGGAAACCGTATCAGGCATTCCGCCTCCTGCCGACCGGAGCAGCCGATCCACACGGACAGGATGCAGGAGTTGCGTCCGTCCGGAGTCTCCATGTTGCATCGAACGACGAACGCCATAGGGCTTCCGCTCAATCAGTTCGGTCTCTTGTGCGAATCGCCGGAGGACGAAGCAAATCGCGGGTCCCCTCTCCTGGAAGGCAGGGCGATCGCATACGACCGCCGGTGTCATTCCGGGGCGCCGCAGGCGAACCCGGACCCGGAGGGCCGCGCCGGAGGCGTGCAATCCAGAGCCGCCGACAGCGCAAAACCTTGCAAAACCGGTGTTTCTGGGTCCCGGGTTCCGCTGCGCGGCCCCGGGATGACGAAGCGTTGCGGGCGTTCCCAACGCCCCAAACGCCATCTGTGATCGCCCTGCCTTCCAGGAGAGGGAGCCGGTCGCGACCGTTCCAGCCGAAGCGATCGACCGGTCTCGGACTCCATCGGTCGGAGATCGCCTTCTCGACGGGGTTGTGGTCGGGGTGCTTCGCCAGGGCGTCCGCCATGATCTGCAACCGGTCGAGGGAGAAGCCGAACGCGCGAAAGAATACGGATTTCGGACCACCGACCTTGCAGGATGAATCGCGGAGCGTGCGGATGATCTTCGCCCGCGCGACCATGCGCGGCGGGACCGTCGCGCTCACGCGTCGGCCGGTGCACGCGACAGGCTCGGTGCCGGAACCGTCACCACGGCCGGGAACGGAGCGACGAACTCGACCATATAGGCTTCCCCGTCCGCCCAGACGGCGACGATGGCACCCTCCGCGCCGACGGGAAGGGTCCGCCCATCGTCCAAGTCGACGGGAGCGGACAGCGTCACCATGCTGAATTCCGGCATGGGCGTCCGGGCAACGTCGGAGGCGCCACTCTTACGGAGCGTGGATCGCGTGGACGGACCTGGGTGGGGAAGTGGGGGCATCTTGCACCTCGGTTCGCCATCGAACATAGGCGCCCGCCCGGTGCCTGTCAGCCACCCGCCGCAATCCCGATTTCGCATGACATTTTGCCGACGCAGTTTTTCTGGGAACTGATTGCGCACAATTGAATTGCCCAATCACACCGGACGGAAGACGATCGTTCTTCCAGCCGGGGCAAACGCTCCGCGCCACCCGGACACATCCCAAGACATCCCGCCCAAGACATCCCACCCAAGACATCCCGAAAGACCCCCATGCGTTCCGTCACCCTCGCCGTCGCCGCCCTGGCCCTGTCCGTCACCGGCGCCC
Organism: Methylobacterium sp. WL69; assembly: GCF_008039485.1. Classification (NCBI taxonomy): domain Bacteria; kingdom Pseudomonadati; phylum Pseudomonadota; class Alphaproteobacteria; order Hyphomicrobiales; family Methylobacteriaceae; genus Methylobacterium; species Methylobacterium sp. WL69. The sequence continues at coordinate 49,114 of NZ_VRUZ01000015.1, forward strand.
TGGCCCAGTCCCCGTCCGGCAATGTCGGCCAGCCCGAGCGGGCCTTCCCGCAGGCCGGCAACACCACCCGCGGCCCCCTCGACAATCCGTCGGTCACCGGCGCCTACCGCAACGCCGATACCGGCCTCCTCGACCTCGACGCGACCGGCAGCGTCGGACCCCGTCCCCTGCCGTCGAACAGCGAGGCGATCATCGTGGACTCGGCCAAGGGCGGCAACGCCGAGCAGATCAACCGCACGGTGCCGAATCTCGGCGCCACCTCGGGCGGTCCGGAGTTCTGAAATCACCTGCGAGACTTGAATCGAACAGCGGCGAGGCCCTCGGGTCTCGCCGTTTTGCATGGCGGCGGCGGTTCCGCCCTGGCGTTCGGGCGCCGGCCGCGCCACAGTCCCGGCATGCACGACGCAGACCGCGTGGACATCACGCCCGAGATCCTGCTCAAGGCCTACGCGGCGGGCATCTTCCCCATGGCGGAGGATGCCGACGATCCGGCGATCTACTGGGTCGAGCCGAAGGCGCGCGGAATCCTGCCCCTCGACGGCTTCCATGTCGCCAAGCGCCTCGCCCGCACCGTGCGGGCGGACGGGTTCGCGGTCCGGGTCGATCACGACTTCGACGCGGTGATCGCGGGCTGCGCCGCCCCGCGCCGGGACGCCGAGAAGACCTGGATCAACGCCCGCATCCGCGACCTCTACGGCGCCCTGTTCGACGCCGGCCACGCCCACACGGTGGAGGTCTACGCCGAGGACCGCCTCGTCGGCGGCCTCTACGGCGTGTCCCTCGGCGCGGCCTTCTTCGGCGAGAGCATGTTCCACACCGTGCGCGACGCCTCGAAGGTGGCCCTGGTCCACCTCGTCGCCCGCCTGCGGGCCGGCGGCTACCGCCTCGCCGACACCCAGTTCGTCACCGACCATCTCCAGCAATTCGGCGCCGAGGAGGTGCCGCGCCACGTCTACAAGCGCCGTCTCGCCGACGCGATCGGCCACACGGCCGATTGGAACGTGTGGCCGCGCGGCGTGATCGTCGATGGCAGCACGGCACTGGCGGCGCTGGCGGCGCCCTGAGGAAAACGTTTTCAGGGTCACGTAGGACGCGCGCCGGTCCCGTTGCTCCGTCGTGGCGACCGGATTCAGACATCGCGCAGGCAGCGCGGGTCCCCTCTCCTTTCAGGAGAGGGGGCACCGGTGCGCCCTACGCCGACGCGGCAGGCCTTCCGAAAGCCTTCGCCGAACCGATCTGTGAATCCAGTCGCCGTGAGGGCAAGCAAGCTTACGACCGCTGCAGATGGCGACTCCGTTCGGCCCGCCCGTCACCCTACCGGAACAGCGCGTCGAACAGGTTCTGCGGCGGGGGCGGCGGGGCCGGGGCCGGGCCCTCGTTGGTCGGGAAGAATTTTCGCGAGGGCTTCTGCTTGGGCTGGACCGGCACGCCGCGCGGGGCCTCGACGTCGACCTGGCCGTTGGGGTTGACCTGCTGGGCCGTGCGGGTCGCGTCCTGCCCGCCGCGCTGGCGCCGGGGCTTGTCGGACTTGGAGGCCAGGACCGGCACGTCCTCCTGCTCCTTCGCCTCCGCGATCACGTCGGAGCCGCCCTTACAGTCGACGAGCCAGACGTCGTAGATCGGATGCTCGATGGCGTGCAGGCCGGGGCTCGCGGCGAACATCCAGCCGGTGAAGATGCGGCGGTACTTACTGTCGAGGGTGACCTCGTCGACCTCGAGGAAGCCCGTGGTCTTCGGGCTCTCCGTGGGCGGGCGGCTGTAGCACACGCGCGGGGTGAGCTGGAGGGCGCCGAACTGCACGGTCTCGTCGACGGCGACCTCGAACGACACGATGCGGCCGGTGATCTTGTCGAGGCCGGAGAACACCGCCGTGGGGTTCTTGATCTTGTCCGCCTGGGCCGGGAGCGCGGCGAAGGCCAGGGCCAGGGCCGCGAAGAGGCCGGATCGCGAAACGCGTGCGGTGCTGCGGCTCACGGCTCGCTCCCTTGTGACGGCGCGCCACGAGGCGATGACGACGCGACCAGCGGTTAAGCGTCTAACATTGGTGGAAAAAGGGCCGTGCCCGGCGATTCCGTCGCCCGGATTCAGTCGCCGGGGGTCCACGGCGCGTAGTCGCCCGTGGCGGCGGGGCGCTGGCCGGTGCTGAGCTGCGAGCCCTTGGGGCGGTAGGCGCCGAGCGTCCCCGTCAGGTTCTCGACATGGGGCTTCTGCCAGGCGCGCGGGGTGTAGGCTTCCTCGCTCGGCGGCACGTCGGCGTTGTGGCACAGCCACGAGCGCCAGCCGGGCGGCACCTTCGAGGCGTCGGCGTAGCCGTTGTAGACGACCCAGCGCCGCTCCGGCCCCACCGACCGGTCGATGAGGGGCCCGAGGGCCCGGTAATAGGTGTTGCCGCCGTCATCGGTGCCGACGCGCTGGCCCTTCCGCGCGGTGTAGAGGGCGAGCGACAGGGTCTGCCCGTTCCACCAGGTGAAGATCCGCAGGAGCGTGTCCTTGAGAGCCATCGCGTTCGCCTGAAAGGGGCGGTGTCGGCCGCCGGTCCGTCATGTGCGCGGGACTATGGTGAGGCGCCGTCCTCAAGTCCAGTCGGCGTGCCCGCCTGCGCCCGGATTGTCACACCCCGGCCGCGTTAACCATGGCGCACGCCGGGCCCCATCGACCCCAACCTGTGGGCTCCGAAAATTTTCGCGGCGATTCCGCGAGCGCCAAAGAGCACTTATCCGAAAGCCTCGGATATCCACAGGATTTAGGGTGCCGACACAACATCTAGTCAGGAACATAGCCGACGCACACAAGTTGTTGACGTGAGGGCCCTCGACGCGCTAGCTTTCGGATGTCGCCGAAGCGATCCGGTCCCTCGGCGGTTCATCGATTTTGTCTGGTTTCGACAGCGCGGCGCGGGCGTTCGCGGTCGCTTGTCCGCACCAGTCCAGCATCACAGCGCCGGCGCCATCGCGCCATGGGCGGGAGACAGGTTTCATGCGGTTCGAGCGTCGCCTCACCACGGCCGGGCAATCCCCCTACGCCACCATCCCCTTCCGCAAGACCCTGAGCGAGATCCGCAATCCGGACGGCTCGGTGGTGTTCCGCCTGGAGGGCATCGAGGTCCCCGAGAGCTGGAGCCAGGTCGCCAGCGACGTGCTGGCCCAGAAGTATTTCCGCAAGGCCGGCGTCCCCGCCCGCCTGAGGAAGGTCGAGGAGAACGACGTCCCGTCGTTCCTGTGGCGCTCCGTCGCCGACGAGGCGGCTTTGGCCGAGGTGCCGGAGGCCGAGCGCTACGTCTCCGAGATCTCCTCGACGCAGGTGTTCGACCGGCTCGCCGGCTGCTGGACCTACTGGGGCTGGAAGGGCGGCTACTTCACCTCGGAGGAAGACGCCTCCGCGTTCCTCGACGAGCTGCGCTTCATGCTCGCCCGCCAGATGGTGGCGCCGAACTCGCCGCAATGGTTCAACACCGGCCTGCACTGGGCCTACGGCATCGATGGCCCGGCCCAGGGCCACTACTACGTCGATTACCGCTCCGGCGAGCTGACGAAGTCGGCCTCGTCCTACGAGCACCCGCAGCCGCATGCCTGCTTCATCCAGGGCGTGCAGGACGACCTCGTCAACGAGGGCGGCATCATGGACCTGTGGGTGCGCGAGGCCCGCCTGTTCAAGTACGGCTCCGGCACCGGCTCCAACTTCTCCATGCTGCGCGGCGAGAACGAGAAACTCGGCGGCGGCGGCAAGTCGTCGGGCCTGATGAGCTTCCTCAAGATCGGCGACCGGGCCGCCGGCGCCATCAAGTCCGGCGGCACCACGCGCCGCGCCGCCAAGATGGTCATCGTCGACATCGATCACCCCGACATCGAGACCTACATCGACTGGAAGGTGAAAGAGGAGCAGAAGGTCGCCGCCCTGGTGACCGGCTCCAAGATCGTCTCCAAGCACCTCCAGGCGGTGATGAAGGCCTGCACCCAGTGCGAGGCCGAAGGCGACGCCTGCTTCGATCCTGAGCGCAACCCGGCCCTGAAGAAGGCCGTGAAGGCCGCCCGCAAGGACATGGTGCCGGATTCCTACACCAAGCGGGTGATCCAGTTCGCCAAGCAGGGCTTCACCAAGATCGAGTTCCCCGTCTACGACACCGACTGGGATTCGGAGGCCTACCTCACGGTGGCGGGCCAGAACTCCAACAATTCCGTCTCCCTCACCGACGATTTTTTGCGCGCGGTGGAGAACGACTCGGCGTGGGAATTGAAGGCCCGCACCACGGGAAAAACCACGAAGACGCTGCCGGCGCGTGAGCTGTGGGACAAGATCGGCGAGGCGGCCTGGGCGTCGGCCGATCCGGGCCTGCACTTCAACACCACCATGAACGACTGGCACACCTGCCCGGCGGGCGGGCGCATCCGCGCCTCGAACCCGTGCTCGGAGTACATGTTCCTCGACGACACCGCCTGCAACCTGGCATCCGCCAACCTGCTGACCATGTACGACCGGGCCACCAACCACTTCGACGTCGCCGCCTTCGAGCACCTCAACCGCCTGTGGACGGTGGTCCTCGAGATCTCGGTGATGATGGCGCAGTTCCCGTCGAAGGAGATCGCCGAACTCTCGTTCCGCTACCGGACCCTCGGCCTCGGCTACGCCAACATCGGCGGCCTCCTGATGAGCATGGGCCTGCCCTACGACTCGGATCAGGGCCGGGCGCTGGCCGGATCGCTCACCGCGATCATGACCGGCGTGTCCTACGCCACCTCGGCCGAGATGGCCGGCGAACTCGGGGCCTTCCCGGCCTACGAGGAGAACGCCGACGCCATGCTCAAGGTGATCCGCAACCATCGTCGCGCCGCCTACGGCGAGGCCGAGGGCTACGAGTTCCTGTCGATCGCCCCGGTGCCGCTGGACCTCGCCAACATCCCGCAGGCCGATCTCGCCGACCGCGCCCGCCACGCCTGGGACCGCGCCCTGCAGCTCGGCGAGGAGCACGGTTTTCGCAATGCCCAGGCGACCGTCATCGCGCCCACCGGCACCATCGGCCTCGTCATGGATTGCGACACCACCGGCATCGAGCCCGACTTTGCCCTCGTGAAGTTCAAGAAGCTCGCCGGCGGCGGCTACTTCAAGATCATCAACCGCGCCGTGCCGGACGCCCTGCGGACGCTCGGCTACCGCGAATCCGAGATCGCCGAGATCGAGGCCTACGCCGTCGGCCACGGCTCCATGGGCCAGTCCCCGGCCATCAACGCCGGGAGCCTGCGCGCCAAGGGGTTCACCGACGACAAGATCGCCGCCATCGAGGCCGGCCTGAAGCAAGCCTTCGACATCAAGTTCGTGTTCAACCGCTGGACCCTGGGCGACGCCTTCCTCACGGACGTCCTCAAGGTGCCCGCCGACAAGCTGTCCGACCCGGCCTTCGAGATCCTGCCGTTCCTCGGCTATTCGAAGAAGGACATCGAGGCCGCCAACACCCACATCTGCGGCGCCATGACCCTCGAGGGCGCCCCGTTCCTCAAGGTCGAGCACTACGCCGTGTTCGACTGCGCCAACCCGTGCGGCCGCATCGGCAAGCGCTACCTCTCGGTGGAGAGCCACATCCGCATGATGGCGGCGGCCCAGCCGTTCATCTCGGGCGCCATCTCCAAGACCATCAACATGCCCAACGACGCCACCGTCGAGGATTGCAAGAACGCCTACAAGCTGTCCTGGACCCTGGCCCTGAAGGCCAATGCCCTCTACCGCGACGGCTCCAAGCTGTCCCAGCCCCTGAACTCGGCCCTCATCGCCGACGAGGAGGAGGACGCCGAGGAGGCGATCGAGGCGCTCACCGCCCAGCCGGCCACGGCGAAGGCGGCCCAGCTCGCCGAAAAGATCGTCGAGCGGGTGATCGAGCGCGTCGAGCGCATCCGGTCGCGCGAAAAGCTGCCGGACCGGCGCAAGGGCTACACCCAGAAGGCCGTGGTCGGCGGCCACAAGGTGTATCTGCGCACCGGCGAGTACCATGACGGCCGCATCGGCGAGATCTTCATCGACATGCACAAGGAGGGCGCCGCTTTCCGCAGCCTGATGAACAACTTCGCCATCGCGATCTCCATCGGCCTCCAGTACGGCGTGCCCATGGAGGAATACGTCGACGCCTTCACCTTCACCCGGTTCGAGCCGGCGGGCTTCGTCCAGGGCAACGACGCCATCAAGAACGCCACCTCGATCCTCGACTACGTGTTTCGCGAGTTGGCGATCTCGTACCTGGGACGGATGGACCTCGCCCATGTCGACCCGTCCGAGATCGGCAACACGGTGATGGGCAAGGGCGAAGGCGAGGGCGCGCGCGGCGACAAGCAGCCCGACCCCGTCGCCGCCAACGTGGTCTCCCGCGGTCTTCTCCGCGGCTCGGCCGACCGTCTCACCCTGATCCAGGGCGGCCCGGCCGGCGGCACGGTGGGGGTGGGCGCGCCGAGCGCCGGCGTCTCGGCCCCGGCCGGCGGCGTGGTCCATGCCCTGCGTGGCGCCACGGCCCTGAAGGCGGAGCCGGTCCCGGCCGGGATCGCCGAGACCCTGGTGGAAGCACTGCCCTTCGCCAAACCCGAGCGCACGGTCTCCGACCGCCGCGCCGAGGCGAAGATGAAGGGCTATGTCGGCGAGGCCTGCCCCGAATGCGCGAACTTCACGCTGGTCCGCAACGGAACCTGCCTGAAGTGCGACACCTGCGGTTCGACCACCGGCTGCTCGTGATCGAAGCGCGGTGACGTGTAGCCCATAAACGCGTCGTTTAGCCCATAACTCAGCGCGATGTCGCCCATAAGCTCGTTGCGCTGGTCAGTAGAAAATCGTCAGCAATACCAAAACGATGGCCCTTTCAGGGTCATCGTTTTTTGCTGTTTAGCCCATAAGAGTGTGACGATCTAAATGTGTCGCCCATAACAGCGCTGCGCGACAGCCACCCGCAAGAATGACAATCGTAGTGCCGGGTCACAAATTGTGACTTTCAGAGTCCTTTGAAGAGAACCAGTGTACCGGACAGGACGCCATAGACAGTGAGCCAAATCCCGCGACCAATTGGCGATCCTGTCTTTCCGCTTTTTCGCGAGACGCGTGCGAAAACGCGCCTGAAGCTCTACCGCGCTTGCCCCCCTTTGGAAGGCTCTCGGCCCATTCAAGCGCAAGAGGCACTAAAACTTATGGCAGAGCGTTCACTAAACGTGCCCCGTTTGGTAGGGTCATCCATCAGTACGCTACCCGCCTGGGAGTGCAATCTTTGACACTTAGTTCGCCCCAGATGGAAAGGGCTTTTCTGAGTCAGCAGAATAAGTTCAGAGGCTTAATCGCAAGATTTAAGTCACGAAAATTTGTGAAAGACCGCGAATTGTCGCCAGCGCGACAATTTAGAAGCGGGTATAGAGAGCTGCTACTTCTAGCTAAGAGCGAATTGGTTCCCAGCCAGTTTAGTGAATATCTAGAATGGGTAAAAGAGCAAACTACAAGCCAATTGTCTGAGCTTGCCTCAGAGCCAATCGGTTATGACGAATTAAGCGGATTAATAACGGCCACTCCAACCTCTCTCGAAATTGAATTAGAGTGGATTACCGCTCGAATTAGAGTTGAACACGATAAAATAAAAGCTTTTCGTCTGATCGTCGGAGAGGTTGAAACTCTTTAGCTTCGGAAAAGATTTGAATCTGCCTACGACTTTGATTGAAGCCATCGAGCGGGCCTTTGGCGCAAACCTATGGGGCATTCAGCTGCGGATCGCACTAGAACAACTCGCAGGAGGACTAGAAAGGCAGAAGCGATATACTGCGAAAGTTCGGTCGATCTACAAGCGAGGTTTTCTAAATTTTGTTGCCTATCATACAAGCGTTCGAAACGAAGGTAAAAGCACCCATTCAAAATTCATCGAGGATGTTAAGGCGCGAATTGACCGGCATCAATACTATGATGATCCAATAAAATCATATCTCCGTCAAAGGCTTGCCAATGAATGGCCATCTACAGAGTCTGGGTGGGCGGACATACTTCGGATTGAGCAGAGCCACGGCCTAATTGATATATACGAAACATTTGTCAGCGCCGTACAGGAGCTTGTTCGGCGAGAAGATATGATCGTCGCCAGACAAGTCGCTCTAAAGTGCTTGCGTCGTATACCACCCGGGCTCGATTTTCGTTTGGATAAAGCAATGATGCTACTTGATAAAAATCAAGTGAGCTCAGAATTTCCGGCCCGAAATACCGATATATCTGATTTATTGTTGAGCGGACAATCACAAAAGGCTGCATTTTTAGGAAGAATTCAGTGCCGCGCAAAACCCATTGACGCATGGAATCTTATATATACAGGATTCGCATTCGCAGATAGAAATCAAACGCATATAAAAGAGTTCAATTTACCGGTCGAAATCCCTCGTATGATCGGGGGCATTCAATCTGATGGCTCATCAGCTGAAAATGCAATCGCTCAGTTAAACAAACTAGCGACGAACTTACGCGGGTTGCCATTTACTGCGGCGATCGCTGATCTTATTCCCCATTTGCGGCGTCAGCATCCTGATGACCAGTGGCAACCATGGCTGATTGGCCTGAATTGCCCAACATTAGGAATTGAGGATTTCCACCATCTGGATAGCAGTTCAACGCCGCCGAAATTAGACGGTGGGCCTACAAATGAAGTATGGGCGAATTTTCACAGCAAAGACGTCTATCAAAACACAGCGAATTTACTTGCAGGTAAAATGCTTGCGGCCTCTAGGCTGATATCGAATCGTTCCTTCGATGAAGCCCTCAAAATACTGAGACCATTACGGAATCAGTTGGTGCCCAAGCCGCTAAAATCCATACTTATAAATCTTATCCTGCATGCTGAATTCGGACGAGGTTCAAACCAGGATGTAATCGAGCTAATTGCTGATGAGTGCAGCCATAGCCAAAACAATCGCATTTTGCTTCCTATTCTTCCTTCACTTAGCGGCTTCGCTTGGGCCGACTACAAGGCAGTCAGGTCGCCACTGGCACCATCGATAGCTCTAAAGCTTCTTTGGTCGTTCAATGATAGCGAACTGACGATGTCCCAACTCCGGTTCGCGGTTGGGATGGGTATGCGCGCTTGCGGTGTCGATCGACCATCCCAGTTGCGTGACGAGCCGTCCAGAACACCAAAGCGTCAGTTGATCTATTTCCTTCATGATGCATGCATACCTCAGGTTCTCGACGTCTCCCGTGTACTGAAGAGCTCGAGAGAGGTTTTAGAGGAACGTCAGGCGATTTTCGCTGTTCTACGTGAAATCGATCCTTGTAATTCAAGCGAACACGCCGATGAAATGATGTCGATATCCAACCAACTCGCTATCGCAGACGGGCAATGGATCGTAGACCGAACCCGCATTCACGTTGATACGGAAGCGCTAGAACGTTGGGCCAATAAGGAGCTTTCAGAAGATTTTGAGCGATATCAAGATCTTTTGTCAGTCGAGGTGGGTGGATCCCAAAGTTTTGATGAGGTTCTAAAAGAGCTCACAGACCCCGTTGCCGGACAGAGACAAGCTACTATACCTGATAATGAAGCGGATGCTGTTCTTCTGAGCATACTTCGCCGACTTGGTGAGGAGTTTCTGGGAAATCCTACATTTGGTTTGGATTTTTATCTGAGCAAAAGGATAAGACATCAATCATTTATTGGCCGCATTCGTGGCCCGCTTGAATTCTCAAATCTCATTACGACGCGAGAGTCTGAAACTGGGGCTTACCATCGCAATGATATATGGGTGAACAAATTTACAACGTGTTCTACCGATGCACAGGACGCTATAAATAGGTCGCTCGTCAGCTGTGCATCAACATTCGATGAAACATTGAAAGAGGCTAAAGATAGAAGACTGCACGTCCGTTCGACTGAACAGCCCGATGGCCTGTTGGTACTTGGTATCACAACGTCAATTTTACGTTTGGCAAGATCGGTAGTCAGTGCACGAGACAAATTTTCAGATTTTTACGGTATAGCTATCGCGATACTTTGGGCATCTTTGGAGCCGTCACTTGCGGAAACACGTAGATATATCACTTACGAATTAAAGAACAAAATAATCGATAGCTTCGATCATCTCCGAGCATCCGTGAGAGAAGTTGCCGAGAATGACCCTGCCTTTCTTGAATTTGATGCAGAGTTTGGAAATCGTTCTACGGAAGTCCAACGAGCCTTAGACGAAGCTGCGAGTTGGTTCACTCATACAGATATTGAGGCGCTCCGACGAACCTTCACGCTAGAGCAGGCGGTTAGTATCGCCACGGAAAATGCACGGAAAAGCCAACGCGCATTTGATCCCGTAATTGAACAGGAGGTCAGGGGAAAGTTACAAGTTTCCGCGACCTCACTTGTGTTTATCCACGATGCTCTGTTTATTGCGCTCGACAATGCACGTGCTCATTCAGGATTGAAAAATCCAAAAATTAAAATTGATGTCACTCCTAACGAGAATGCTGAAACGTTGACTCTGGAAATCAGAAGTAATTACAAAATCCAGAATCGCATATCGAAGGAAAAGGATCTAAAAGAAGTTCGTCAGACTATCGAAGCGGGGCATGTTAGTCGTCGTACTAAACGTGAAGGAGGTAGCGGCTTTTTAAAGCTGAATGCTGTAGTTAAACAATCACCAAGGGGGTTGCTCGAGTTTGGATTTACTGACGACGGAGATTTTCGTCTTGCAGTAACATACTCTATCGTCATGCATCCTCGCACGGAGGTTGCATCAAATGCCTAAATTGCAGATATTGCTGGTAGAAGACGAGGATCCAAAAAGAACACACATAGAACGATTTCTTTCACAATGGTCTAGTGAAATTGAGCTCCAACTTGCAAAGTCTGTAAATTCAGCTTTGGACTCAATAGATGATTCCAGGCCAGACCTTCTTCTTTTAGACATGTCACTGCCAACATTTGATATCGGTGATGGTGAAAGTGGCGGCCGCCCTCAAGGTTTTGGAGGCATCGAAGTTCTCCGTCAAATCACCATGGCCGACATCGTGTGCCCAACGGTAGTCATAACAGGCTATGAAGCCTTTCTGCGGGAAGCTGGAAAACCGGTTGAATTGTCTCAACTGCGCGAGGAACTCCAAGCAGAATTCCCAGATCTATTCCGTGGTATACTTCATTATAATTCGACAATCGATGGTTGGAAAATAGACCTTCTTCGCACACTCGAAGAACTGGGCGTGGTCTCTCGGAGACAATCATGAAGTTGCTTATAGTTGATGATCAGGCCCGTCGATATGGGCGGTTGGTTGAGGCACTACTCCGATTTGGTATGCAGCGCAGTGACATTGATATAGTAGGAAGTGCCCAGCAGGCGCGAGAAAAGTTAGAAAATGTGCCGTATGATCTTCTGATATTGGACCTTTTATTGCCTCTCTGGCCTGAGGACGAGGCTGATACGCGCCACTCACTCGCTCTGTTGTTTGAGATCCAAGAAACAGATCATCTGCATAGACCTAGTAGAATTATTGGCATCACTGCCGATATAGAAGTGGCAAAAAATGCTGGTCCGGAATTTGAAAAACACACATGGACATTAATTAAATATTCGCATGACAATGACGAATGGATGAATAGAATAGGCAACAGTGTTGAATACATGCTCCGGAATGCTAAGGTTCCTGTAGCTGATTACGGGGTTGATCTAGTTGTTATATGTGCTTTATCTTCTCCAGAACTTGAGCAAGTGTTGAAGCTTTCCTGGAATTGGTCTGATTCACCAAGATGGCTCGATGATACAACCTTTGTTCGTGATGGACATTTTGTATTGGAGGGTGAAAGAAGAATAACCGTAGCTGCTACATCTGCACCGCGGATGGGTATGGTTACAACGGCCATTATCTCTGCGAAACTTATTTCTTTGCTAAGACCTAGATTGATTGTAATGTGTGGTATCTGCGCGGGCGTTCGACATAAGGTAAAATTAGGTGATGTCCTTCTTGTAGATCCCGCTTGGGATTTTCAGAGTGGGAAACGAGTGAAGGACGAAGAGAACTCATCTTTTTCAGTGGCACCACATCAGTTGCCGGTTGCCGCAATCGTTAGGACTTGCGTTCAACAATTGCAGACTGACCGATCGTCACTGGCCGCTATGACGGCTTCCTTTGGCAATGATGCTCCAGGCATTAGTCAAATAGTCGTTGGACCAGTAGCATCTGGTTCAGCTGTACTAGCGGACGGCGAGGTAATTCAAGAAATTAAAGGTCAACACCGTGAACTCGTTGGAGTAGAGATGGAAGCGTACGGTCTGTATGCGGCTGCAGAGGCGGCCTCAAGTCCGAAGCCGAAGGCCTTTGCTTTGAAGGCAGTATGCGATTTCGCAGATCCTGACAAACAGGACGGAACTCAGAAATATGCATCTTTTGCTAGCGCCAATGTATTACGCATACTCATGGAGAAATTTGGATCAAGATTGTTAAATTAGGCTGTCTCGTGAAATGTGAGACTTATTTGTGATTGTATTCGAGTTGAAAATCAAGATGACCATTTACGCAGCGGCTGTCGGCAATTCGCCGAGCTGGGTCGTGTAGCGTGGTGTTCGCATCTCAAACTTTGTGTTCCATTCGCGCTTTGCCAAGAGGCCGGCACGCGCCGGAACCACGGCCCCATGACCGAAGCGGGTGTTGCAGGCGTCGATCGCCGCCATGAGCGGCCCGGAGCGCTCGCGATCAAGCTGGCCGATCAACGCCCGCGGGCTGTCGTCCAAGGGCATCAGATCCGTGGTGATGACGCCAGCCTTGGAATAGCGCCACGGCCGCTTGCCGGGCGCACGCCAGGTCTTGGCGACGCCCAGGCAGGCGGCCTTGATCAGAGTCAGGCTGTCGTTCGTCGCCTCCGGCAGGGTGACGACCGTCGAGACCGAGCGCATCGGCTCGCCCACGTCGTGCTCGCTCGTATGGTAGAACACCGTCACCTGATCGGTGCCAAGCCCGTCTCGACGCAGCTTCTCTCCGAGGCGCGCCGCATGGGCCGATACCGCCTCTTCCAGAATCTCACGTTCCGTGATCCGGTTCGAAAACGACCGGGTGACGGCACACCCCTGGCGACGCGCTGGGACGAGCTCCAGCGGCAGGCAGGAGACGCCACGCAGTTCGTGGACCAGGCGCTCACCGACGACGCTCAGCGCCTTGCGTACGGGCCGTGGATCGCGATCGCGCAGGTCCGCCACCGTCCTGACGCCCAGGCCCTCGAGCTTCGCCAACGAGGCCCGGCCAATGCCCCAGAGGTTCGCGACCGGGGTACGACCGAGCCAGTGATCGTATTGGCCCGGGTCCGTCAGATCGCAGACGCCGGCGAGCTCCGGGTGGCTCTTGGCCAGATGGTTCGCCAGCTTCGCCAGGGTCTTCGTCGCACCCAGGCCGACGCAGGTGGGGATCCCGGTCCAGGCGCGGACGGTCGCGCGCAGGTCCTGCGCCATCGCTAGACGATCCACGGCGCGCACGTCGGAGAGGTCCAAAAAGCTCTCGTCGATCGAGTAGATCTATATGTCCCGGGCAAACGTCCGGTAGACGGCGTTGGTGCGCGAACTCATATCGCCGTAGAGCGTGTAATTCGACGAAAAGACGCGCACGCCGTCCCGGCGGCACTGCTCGCGGATTTTGAAGAAGGGGTCGCCCATCTTGATCCCGAGCGCCTTGGCCTCGCTTGTCCGGGCAATCGCGCAGCCATCGTTATTCGACAGCACGATCACGGGCTTAGCCCGCAATTTCGGGTCGAAAACTCGCTCACAGGAGCAGTAAAAGCTGTTGCCGTCGATCAGGGCGATGACGCGGCTCATCGCACGAGGCCGGCGCGGGCGACGTGCCAGCGGATCGTGAACCGGACCACGCCCCAGATCTCGACGTTCGCGACATCGTCGACGGCAAACAGCGGCAAGTCCGGATTGTCGAACGCGAGGCGGGCGACGCCGTCCTCGACGAGATAGCGCTTGATCGACATCTGCCCGTCGATGTCAGCGACGACGACACTGCGATGATGCGGCTGCAGGCTCCGGTCGACGCACGCGAGATCACGATCGAAGATGCCGGCCGCACGCATGCTGTGGCCAGCGATATTCCAGAGAAACGTCGCCGGCGGATTGGGCGCGAGCCAACGCGGAAGCTCGAGCGCGCCTTCCAGGAAATCGTCAGCGGGCGACGGAAATCCCGCGCACAGGCAGTGGCCCATGATCGGGATGCGCACCTCCCGGCTGCCTGGCAGCCTGTCTTCGACCTGTACGACAGCCACCGCGGCCCCTGTCCCGATTCAGAACAAATCCAGAACAGAAAGCCTGACAGGCCGGTTCCCGGCAAGGGCTGACCACGGAGGGGGCCATGCGTATCGTCGGCCTGTGGATAACTCGCCTTCGGCCAAGCGGCTGAACTCAAGGCGATCCAGTGAGCGTCGTATCCGGGATCCCTGCCACTCGGGGAATAGAACGCCACACATGTTCAACGAAGATCTTCGTCTCCGAACAAATCGCCTCATCGCAGGCACAGCCGGCGTTAATGACCTCGACCGGATCTACATTGGATTGCGCAGCCGCGCTTATGGCCGTCAAGCGTTCCGCGAGGTTGGCGATTTCGTTGCCCATCGCGATCAGCGCCAGAAGGGTATGCTCACCGAAGTCGGTCGCGCCATATTTACGAGTGCCGACGTCTGGAGCATGAAAATGCGCAAGCTCACGCCGACGCATGAAGATCATGTTCGCGCAGCGTGGGCCAACCTGACGCTCGCCACCGACAAACAAATCAAGGACAACTGCCGCTGCCGCCGCGATGTCGCCCGGAAACGCTTAGAGCGTGCCCTGCCGCTGTTCCTCGTCGACAAGCTCAGCGACAATGACGAAGACACGCGCGCTTTAAACTATTTTGGCGGCACCTTCATTTGGCGTCCAGCATTCAATTCTGATACGCTGCTCGATGAATTTAGCTTCGTTTTGCAAAGGAACGGCCTCATAGACGCCTCCGGCCGGACAGCGCTGAAAGCAGCGAAGACGTTCATCGCCTTGCACGCAATCAGCGTGATGCACGGATCGACAATCGATCTTGGAAACGGCAAAACAGCAGAGCTCTACGCTGGCTATGCCAACGAGCACCGGCACTTAGAAATTAAGATTCACCTGATATTCCAAGAAATGAAGAAACCCCTCACGATGCCAATCTGCTTGTACCTGACAAACTTGGTGGGAGATGCCCATTGTGAGCCAGCGCTACAAATTCCTGAGAAAGAACTCGGTCTTTCGACTTGGACGATGCCGATCGAAGTGACCGCAGCTGGCCGTCTGGACCGTCTTCAGTAGGGCGATCCGCCCCGTGGCGCGGCCAACTCTGAACGTCGCTTTTGACCCTTTTGTCAGCGCCCACGGAAAGGCTCAGCGATCGCCCTTCCGAGCCAGTTCTTCGCGCAGGACGTTGAGAAACGACGCGCCGGCCCCGAATACGACCCAGAGCGGAACGCCCACGGCGGTCCCAAGTGCAGCGATACCAGCACTCTGACCACCAAAAAACATGGCCCCGATCGCGGCTCCGCCAAGGCCCAGCCGTGCCGTCGTGCTGCGCTGATCCCAGGCTAACCGCTTTACCTCGCGGCCGATCAGTTTCACGGCCGGCCAGATGATCTGGCTGCGGGCTGTCAATGCCAAAGCCTGCCGCGCTTTCTGAAGAGGCGGAGCGCTGCTCGCCCGGACATCCAGCAATCCTTGCGCCCAGATCATGAGCGCTCCTCGTTCCTCCGGGGACGCCGCATCAGCAATCACCACTGCCACCTGGCGGTGCGTCGAGGGATTATCTGTCAACGGCGTATCTCCGAAAACGGAGCGGTAACACGCCTACCAAGCCAGTACGGAAATCTTTGAGCTCCGCCGGCGTCAACCCCTACGGAAGCGACTCCGCTGGCCAACCGCAGGTTCGTATCGTGCCTCACCTGCGGCCCTGTGGATAACGTGGATTTCTCGCTGGCTGGAACGACCTTTCGATCGCCCTGTCAGGAACCGAATCCTTGAATCAGCGACTCGGCTTAGAGCAGATCGAATGGCAAATTTAGGTAAACGCAGAGGTGTATACCTACGTAGTTCGCCGCACTTGTTCCTGTTTCGTTCTCGATTCAGCGTTAGGAAACAAGACCCGTATCGCCCTCGCATTCCTAGGGGCAATTGCGGTCTTGGCTGATTCGAGGAGGCCCGTGTGGACCCGTTCGAAGCCGAATTGCACGCGATCGCTCTGGGTGGTTCGCAGGACTACCTCGTCCTGCGCAAGCTCGCACCGCGGACGCCCTACAAGCGCCGCGTGGCTGATCCGTTGAAGACGGGCCTGCTGATCGACATCCAGACGACCGGCCCATTCCCGGACGGTGAGATTTTTGAGATCGGTCTGGTGCGCTTCGCCTACACCCCGGCCGGCGTTATCCTTGGACCGACGGATGGTCAGCTTGGGCTACGCCAGCCGGACAAACCGCTGACGCCGCAGATGATGCGATGGACCGGCGTCACCAACGACGATCTCGCCGGCTGCACCATCAACGGGGCGATGATCGCGCGGATGGCGCGCGACGTCGACCTCGTGATTGTCCGACGTCAGCACCTGTGGGACAGAATGAGGGTCTTCACGAACGGAGGATGGCTGGTTCATCGTAGCCCCTGAGGAGCGAAGATGAAGCAGACATCCGGACCGGCCAAGAAGCCGGCAGAAGCG
>NZ_VRUZ01000160.1:0-4592 GCF_008039485.1 Methylobacterium sp. WL69
GCCATCACCGGGGCCGGGGGCGCCGGCGGCGGGCTCGGCTTCAGGGTGACGCGCTTGGCCGGCGGCTTGACGGGCGGCTTGGCGGGCGGCTTGGCGGGAACCGCCGCAACGGCTTTGTGAGCCGGCTTCGCAACAATCTTGGCAACGATTTTGGGCGGTGTTCCGACGGGCGCTTCCGCCGGCTTCGCCTTGGCGGGCCTCGCCCTCGCCCGCAGGGGCGTGATCAGGCGGGCTATCTCGCCCCACAGGTAGGCATCCTCGCCCGAGAGGCCGCGCGGCCGGCGGGGGGGCCTCATGGTGCTGTCGGCGCGCTGGAACGCGGCAGCAGCACGACGAAGCCCGCCTGGGCCCGCAGGTTGCCGGCGGCGACGCCCGCCGCGTCTCCGGTCCCGAGGTAGAGGTCGCCCCGGGCGGGACCGACGATGGCCGAGCCGGTGTCGGCCGCGACGGCGAGGCGGCCCGTGGCGGGATCGTCGGACGCTTCGAGCCAGAACGGCAGGCCGTAGCGCCACAGGGTGGCGTCGACGGCGAGGCTGTGACCGGGGCTCAGGGGAACGCCGGCGGCCCCGGGCGGTCCCAAGGTCGGATCGTCGATGGGGGCGAGCTTGAAGAAGATGTACGATTGGTTGCGGCGCATGAGCCGGCGGGCCGTCTCGGGATTGTCGCGCAGCCACCCGGTCCAGCGCGCCAGGGTGAGGCCGTCGAGGGGCAGGTGGCCTTCCCCGACGATGAGCCTGCCGATGGCGGTGTAGGGCCGGCCGTTGCGCCCGTCGTAGAGCACCCTGACCACCCGGCCGTCCGTCAGGCGCACCCGTCCGGAGCCCTGGACCTGCAGCACGAACAGGTCGACGGGGTGCAGCCACAGCAGCGGGACCGCCGCGTCGCCCAGGGCCCCGTCCTCGATGGCGGCGCGGTCGGGATAGGGCGCGAGGCCCGTCTCCGTCCGGCGCGCGGCGCGGAGCACCGGGTCGAGGCCGGGCCGGGTCTCGCCGGGCTCCAGGCTCACGAGGTCGCCGGGCCGGGTGAGGACGGGGGCGGCAAAGCCCGGCGCCGCGACGGGCGAGCCCGCGAGTTCGGGCTCGAAGTAGCCGGTGAGGAAGCCGGTACGCCGCTCGGGCACGCCGTCCGCCGCCGGGCGGACGATCCGGTGGGCGGTGAACGCCGTGGCGAAGAACGCCGCCGCGCCGTCGGCCGTCACGGCGGCGGCCCGCGCGCCCCCCCCGCGGCGAGGTCGGCGGCGGAGCCGGTCACCGCCGGCCCCATGGCCACGGGCGGGGCCGCGCAGGTGCGGCGGAACGCGTCGAGGGCGACGGCCGGATCGGGGCCGGGAAAGCCCGGCAGCCGCGCGAGATCGACGGCCTCCAGGGTCGCCTCACCCGAAGCCGCCCCAGCCAAGCGCGACGGCTCGGCCGCGGGGGCGGCCGAGCCGGGGAGGGCACAGAGGGCGAGGGCGGCGACGGCCGCCCCGATCACGGGAGGTCGCACGAAACCTGAGCGGGTCAGGCGCCGGCTTCGGTGGCGACGAGCTGCCAGTTCGGGTCGCGGGTGCCGAGCGTCCGGGCGAAGGTCCAGACGTCGGGCACCTCGACCACGGTCTCGGCGCTGCCGTCGATGACCTGGCCCTGGGCGTTGCGGGTCGCGGTGATGAGGTGCGACAGGAAATGCACCGTCACCTGGGCCACGCGGTTCTTCACGTCGACGGCGACGATCTCGGCCTTGTCGAGGGAGACGAAGGTGGTCTCGACCACCTCCTTGCGGCCCTCGCGGGCGTCGATCTCGCGTTCGAAGCCCTCGCAGACCTCCCGCGACAGCAGGCTGCGCAGGGTCTTGCGGTCGCCCTTGGCGAAGGCGATGACGATGGCCTCGTAGGCCGACTTGGCGCCCTCGACGAAGCCGCGCGGATCGAAGCCGGGCTCCACCTGCACCACGGCCTCGAGGCCGTTGGCGATGGCCGAGCCGGGCTCGGCGATGCCGCGCCAGTCGCGGACCTCCGCCTTGGGGGCCGCCTGCGTCCGATCGGCCGGGGCGCGGTCGGCGCCGGGCAGGCGCACCACGTTGTCGCCCTCCGTCCGGGTGGCCGGCGGCTCCGTGCGGCTGCGGTCCACGGGCTTGAACGGCGAGCGCTCCGCGCCGGTCTTCTGGCCGAGCACCGAGCGCAGCCGCCAGATCACGAACACCGCCAGGGCGAGGAAGATCAAGGTCGTCACGTCGAAGGAGTCCTGCATCACCGATCCTGATCGTGGCCGTCGCACGACGACTTCATTTCGAGGGGCTCCGGAAACCCCGCCTGATGCGCGCCGCGCGTTGCTCGCAAAACGCCCGCCGCGCCGTCATGCCCTGGGCGATAACGAGCCCGGGGCAGAAGTGTTGTAAGCCCTCTTAGCGGAGCGCCGCGCCGGGAGCGAGCCGGGTCGTTCGAACCCGCTCACCGCCTGCGCCCGCCACGACGGCCCGGTGCGATGTTGAGATATGGTACGCCGCCGGCCCGGTTCCAGGCGTCGCAAGCCCAGTTCCAGGCGTCGCGAGCCCGCGCCTTGTTCGCACCCGGCTGGCATGATAGCGCGCTCTCGCACCGGATGGGTGGTCGCAACCGTCGCAAGCGCACAAGAACTGGCTCGGTCGTCGGCCCGCGCGTGCCCCCAGGAATCGCGTCCCCCAAGGGTATCGTGCCCCCCGGGGACCTTGAGAAGGACGAAACGCCATGGCCGACACATCGGCACCGAACGGGAACGGTGGCGCCACGGCGCAGACCGAGGACCAGCTTCCGGGCATCAACGCCCTGGGACAATACGCCAAGGATCTCTCCTTCGAGAATCCGAACGCCCCGCGCTCGCTCCAGCCCCAGGACGCCGCGCCGCAGATCAACATCCAGGTCAACGTCAACGCCAAGCAGCTCGCCGAGGAGGATTTCGAGGTCGAGCTGACCCTGGAGGGCGACGCCAAGACCGCGACGGAGGTGCTGTTCGCCTTCGAGCTGACCTATGCGGGCATCTTCCGCATGCGCAACATCCCGCAGGACCAGCTGCATCCGGCCGTGATGATCGAGTGCCCGCGCCTGCTGTTCCCGTTCGCGCGCCAGATCGTCGCCGAGGCCGTGCGCAACGGCGGTTTCCCGCCCCTCTACATCGACCCCATCGATTTCGTCGGCCTCTACCGCCAGAAGGCGCTGGAAGCGCAGGCGCAGGGACCTGAGAGCGGCCCGCTGTCCTCCTGAGCCCGTCGACACCGCGCGCCCGCGCGGGCGTATGCCGCCCCGGCCCCACGGCCGGGGCTTTTTTGTCGACCCCTCTTTGTCGACCTCTTCTTATTGACGCCTTCCGCCGAAGCCCGCGCCGTTTCGTTGCCGGCGGCGGTCGTGGATGACGGACACGGACCGGATGGCCCCGACCAGCCACCTCGCGCTGATCAACGTCTTCACCGGCGACATCCAGGGCGGCCTCGGGCCGTTCCTCGGCACCTGGCTCGCCGGCATCGACGGCTGGACCCCCGCCCGGGTCGGCCTCGTCACCACGGTGGTGGGCATCGGCGCGCTCCTCCTGAGCGGCCCCTTCGGCGCCCTGGTCGATCGCCTCGGCCGGCCGCGCCTCCTCATCGGCCTCGCCTGCGCGGCGATCCTGGCCGGCACCCTGCTGCTGCTGCCGGCCCGGGCCTTCGCCACGGTGCTGAGCGCCCAGATGCTGGCCGCCGCCGGCGGCACCCTGCTCCTGCCCGCCGTGACGGCCCTCACCCTCGGCATGGTCGGCAAGGACGCGTTCCCGCGCCAGCAGGGCCGCAACCAGGCCTTCAACCATGTCGGCATCCTCGCAGCGGCGGCGATCATCGGCCTCGGCACCCGCACCACCGGCCCGGCCATCGCCTTCTGGGTGCTCGGCGCCATGGCCGCCCTCGCCATCCTCGCCACGGCGACGACGCCGGCCGGCGCCTTCAACGCCCGCCGCGCCGCGGGCTGGACGGAGGACGCGGACGACGCCCCCGCGCGCTCGCCCCTGCGCCAGATCTTCGGCAATCGAAAACTCCTCGTCCTCGCCCTCGCCCTGGCCCTGTTCAACCTCGGCAGCGGCGGCATGCTGAGCCTGCTCGGCCAGAAGCTCGTGGCCACGGCCGCCGATGCCCAGTCCTGGGTGGCGCGCTACGTCATGGTCGCCCAGCTCGTGATGATCCCCGTGGCCCTGTTCGCCGGTTCCCTCGCCGACCGGCGCGGGCGGCGCCAGCTCCTCGTGGCCGCCTGCGCCGTCCTGCCCGTGCGGGCGGCGATCTCGGCCTTCGTCGACGATCCCGTCTGGCTCGTCACCGCCGAGATCCTCGACGGCGTCGCCTCGGGCATCATCGGCGTCGCCGTGCCGGTGGTGGTGGCCGATCTCACCTGGGGCTCCGGCCGGACCCAGACGGCGCTGGGCAGCCTCAACGCCGTCCAGGGCATCGGCGGCGCCCTCTCGGCCTGGTACGGCGGCCTCGCCCAGGCCTGGCTCGGCTGGACGGGGGCCTTCCTCGTCCTCGGGGCGCCCGCCGTCGCGGCCCTGGCCCTCGTCCTGTGGCTCGACACCACGACGGCGTCGCCGCGCGGCGGGAGCCCCGCCCCGGACGGCGCCTGA
>NZ_VRUZ01000161.1:0-4303 GCF_008039485.1 Methylobacterium sp. WL69
ACGTGGAGGATCTCGCCGGTCATGCCCCGGCTCGCGATCGATGACGATCAGGACGAGGAACCGGGTCTGCGAGAGCGCGTGGGCCGTGAAATACGCCTCCAGCGCGCGCATCAGCAGGCTCCCGCGCCGCAGGAGCCGGAGCGCCCCGGCGACGGCCTCGGCGTCCATGCCCGGGTAGCGCTCACCGTAGCTCTGCAGCATCTGCCGCGTGGGAAGGTCCTTCAGGAAGAACACGCGCGCGCCTCAACCGATCGCGCGCAGCCGCGTGATCTCGACCGGCTCGGACAGCCACGTCCGATACCGGTCGAACACGGCGCGCGTATAGGGCTGGGCATGATGGGCGGCCAGCGCCGCTTCGTCGTCCCAGACCTCGTAGAGATAGAGATCTCCGCCCCCGTTCCGGTCGTCGTGCAGGGTGAAGCGGCGGCAGCCCGGTTCGGACCGCGTGACCGCCAGGATGTCCAGCACGGCGTCACGGGCGGCGGCGCGATGCTCGGGCTTGGGCGAGATACGGGCAAAGAGCGTCAGCGGGTCCGACATGATGGGCTCCCTATAGTTAGGATGCTAATCAATAGGCCGTTCGATGGTGGTCGGCAAGTTCGGTCGGCCGGCACGGCCGTATCGGCGAGGAACCCTTCGCCTTACGCGTCATCCGCGAAATCGCCGAACAGTTTCAGCCCCTCGATCCAGGTCGCGCCCTCCCGCTTGATCACGCGGTGGGGCCGCGTGCCGCCCTGCGCGACGATCGCGTCGGCCAGGCGCTCGGAATGGGTCACGAGCCAGATCTGCGTGCGCTCGGAGGCCTTGACGATCATGCGCGCAAGGGGGGCGAGCAGGTCCGGATGCAGGCTGGTCTCGGGTTCGTTGAGGGCGACGAAGGGCGGCAGCCGGTAGGCGAACAAAGCGCCGGCGAGGGCCAGGAACCGCAGCGTCCCGTCGGAGAGTTCGGCGGCCTCGAAGACCCGCTTCGGGTAGTCGGGAAACACCATCCCGAACCGCGCCTCGCGCCCCGGCAGGGGAAGGTCGAGCCGGGCCCCCGGAAAGGCGTCGTCGACGGCGGCCGCGAGGTCGGCGGTGTCACCCCGGATATGGGCGAGGGTGGCGAACACGGCCGCGAGGTCCGAGCCGTCCGATGACAGGGTGGGGGCCGTCACCGCGAGGCAGGGCCGGCGCAAAGCCGAGGCGGCGTCGGTCCGGAAATCGTGGTGGAAGCGCCAGGCCGCCAGGGCGCTGCGCACCTGATGGAGTTCCGGATAGGCACCGGCATCCTGGAGGGTGCCGAGGACGGTCTCGGATGGCAGCAGATCGCACCCGAGACTGCGCTTGCGCCCCTCCGCGTCACGCAGGAAGCCCCCCGGACCGTCGCGATCGAGCATCGTCGCGGGCCGCCGGCCCGAGATCAGGCGAAGCCGCTCGGTCTTGAGGTCGGGCTCCAGGGGAAAGCCGGCCGCCCCTTTGAGCGGCTTGAAGCCGACCTCGACGGCATAATCATACGCCAGGCCGCTGGCCGAGTCGGCGAGTTCGACGCTCCAGCGGATGCGAGCCGACTCGTGACGCTTGCGCTCCCCGGCCCAGCTCACGGATTCCATGCCGCCCTCGGCGGCGAGATCCCGGATCAGGGTACCGGCGGCGGCCGATTGCAGGCATTCCAGCGCCCGGTAGAGATTGGTCTTGCCGACGCCGTTGGCACCGATGAAGACCGAGAGAGCCCCCACCGGAAAGCGGATCGCGCGCAGGGAGCGGTATCCCGATACGGCGACGTCACGGACAGCCAGCATGGGCGCGCTCCCATCGGCCCCTACGGCTCGGCGAGGAGAAGGACCTACCTCCGGGCTTTATAACAGCACGGGATCACTCCGGCACACTCATCCGGGCCACGCCCGGCTGCGCCTCCGGAAACCGCGGGTCCATGGCCTCCAGGGTGTCGGCGATGGTGCGGGCCACCATGAGGTTGCGGAACCACTTCCGGTTGGCCGGGACCACTTGCCAGGGCGCCTCGCGCGTCGAGCACTGCGTCAGCGCGTCGGCGAAAGCGGCCTGGTAGGCGTCCCAGGCCTCGCGCTCGACGAGGTCGGCGGGGTCGAACTTCCAGTGCTTCTCCGGGGTGGCGATGCGTGCCTCCAGGCGCTGCTTCTGCTCGTCCTTGGAGATGTGGAGGAAGAACTTCAGGATCGTGGTGCCCTCGGCCGCGAGCATGCGCTCGAAATCGTTGATCTGGCCGTAGCGCGCCCGCCAGACCGGCTCGGAGACGAAGTTCTTCACCCGCACCACCAGCACGTCCTCGTAATGGCTGCGGTTGAACACCCCGATCATGCCGCGCCCCGGCGTCTTGGCGTGGTAGCGCCACAGGAAGTCGTGGGCGGCCTCCTCGGCGCTCGGCACCTTGAACGGCCACACCCGGCACCCCTGCGGGTTCACCCCCTCGAACACCGCCCGGATGGTGCCGTCCTTGCCACCGGTGTCGATGGCCTGGAACACCACCAGGAGGCTGCGCGCGCCCTCGGCGTAGAGCCGCTCCTGCAGGGACACGATGCGGGCGCGCTCCACGATCAGGGCTTGCTTGGCCGCCGCCTTGTCGAGGCCGCCATCGGCGTCCGCATCGACGGCGGCGAGATCGAAGGCGCGCCCCGGCGCGACGGTGACGATCCCGGGGGTTGCGTCAGGGCCGGAGGCCTTGCGCGGCTTGCGGGAACCGCCCTCCTCCGCCACCGTTCGACCGGGCTCACCCGCCCCGGAGCCGTTCGTTCCGGACTTGCCGGACTTGCCGGACGCCGGCTTGATGTGCTTGTGCGGCATATGGAAATTCGTTCGCTGACGATCGGGGCGTGCAGGCTCTTGAAACCGAGCAAGACCTTCAAACCGGGCAAGACCTTGAAACCGACAACGGTCCGCAAGCGCGGCCGTTCCGGCCCGCCCCGCCTGGGGGGCGGCCCGCCCCGCCTGGGGGGCGGCGCGCCCGCGTGGGAGCGCGCCCCATGACCCCGACCCTCTACGTCGTCCGCCACGGCCAGACCGACTGGAACGCGGAAGGCCGGCTCCAGGGCCAGCGCGACATCGCCCTCAACGCCGAGGGCCTGCGCCAGGCCGACGAGGCGGCCGACCGCCTCGGGCGGGCGGCGGGCACGGACCTGCCCCGGCTCGACTTCGTCGCGAGTCCCCTCGCCCGCACCCGCCGCACCATGGAGGCCCTGCGCGCCCGCCTCGACCTGGCGCCGGAGGCCTACCGCACCGATCCGCGCCTGAAGGAGATCAGCTTCGGCACCTGGGAGGGCTCGACCTGGGCCGAGATCCGGCGCCGGGACGCGGCCCGGGCCCTGGCGCGGGACCGCGACCGCTGGGGCTACCGGCCGCCGGGCGAGGGGGCTGAAAGCTACGCCATGCTGGTGGAGCGGGTCGCCCCGGCGCTGACCGCCCTCGATGGCCCGGCCTGCATCGTCGCCCATGGCGGCGTCGCCCGGGCGATCCTGGTGATCCGGGGCTGCCTCGGCATCCGCGAGGCGCCGCGCATGGGCATCCGCCAGGGCGGCGTCCTCGTCCTCGAGGACGGCCGGTGGCGCTGGGCCTGACACGGACCGTCCGCACTACGGCTTCGCATCACGCCCGGTTCCTGACCGCCCAAACGTGGTAGAGCGCTGCCGAACTTCGAAAAGCGCCGCGATTCCGGCGTGATCCGGGTGCCTTACCGGCCAACGAAGCGCATTCCGAGGCTCGCTGCGTCAGCGGGCCGGGGATCGGCAGCGGAGCAGTGGATGACCAGTCTCGCCGAGATGGCCCGGCCCCCGGCGGAGGGGCCCGCGCGCCAGGGGATCGCGTCCGGGCAGGACACCCTGCAGGGCAAGGACATCCTGCACGGCAAGGCGGTCCTGCGCGGGGAGGCCCGCCCCGACCTCATCCGCGACGAGGTCCTGGGCGAGATCTTCTGCGCCAGCGCCGCCGCCCGGCCGGACCATCCGGCCCTCGTCGACGGCGCGCACCCGAACGCCGACGGCACCCACCCGGCCCTCACCTACGCCGAGGTCGAGGCGCGGGCCGGCGCCATCGCTCGGGGGCTGGCGCATCGCGGCATCGGCCCCGGCGACGTCGTCGGCCTGTGGATGGCACGGGGGCCCGACCTCCTCGTGGCGCAGATCGGCATCACCCTGTCGGGCGCCGCCTGGCTGCCCTTCGACGCCGAGGCCCCGGCCGACCGCGTCGCCGTCTGCCTCGCGGACGCCGCCGCCAAGGCGCTCCTCGTCTCACCCGAACTGGCGCCCGGGGCGCCCGACGCCGCGCCGGTCCTCACCGTGGCGGCCCTGCTGGAGGG
>NZ_VRUZ01000162.1:0-4243 GCF_008039485.1 Methylobacterium sp. WL69
GCGGGGCCGCTGACGAGGACGCTCGGGGTGGCGGGCAGGGAGGCGAAGGTCTGGGCCGGCGCGGCGACGGGGGCCGCCAGCACGGCCGCGAAGAGCGCCGCGCGGGCGAGGGCACGACCCGTAACCGCTTCCAGGCACTTCGAAATCGCGATCCGCATGGCCGGCCCGTTCCCGTTAATCTTCTGTTAACGAAAGGTCTCATGGCGGCCCGAGCGCGGCAATCGCCGGGTTAATAAAGGGTTAACGGTGTGGATAGTTGCACCGCCGGCGAAAGAAGCGCGGCGGTGCCGAACGAAAAACGCCCCGCCGGAGACCGGCGGGGCGCTTGATGCTGGAGCGTCTATGAAGGGTGTCAGGCCTGGGGCAGATCCGGGGTGATGCCGAGGTTGGCCATGCCCTCGGAGAGCAGGTCGGCGGCGTTGGGCGTGCCGAGCAGTTCGCGGGCGGCGCCCTCGCCGACGGATTCGCGCTCGCGGGCGAAGCGGACGGCGTCGGTCCATTCCTCCGCCTCCATGTCGCCGCGCCCGACATAGATCAGGGCCAGGAGGTCGGCGCGCTCGTCGTCGTTGAGGGCCCCGATCATCGCCCGGACCTCTTCCTCGGTGGCGTCGTCGGTGCCGGAGGTGAGCACGTCGGTGGCGCCGTCGTCGATGGCGTTCGAGCCGGAATCGGGGTCCGTCGGCCCCTCCTTCACCTCGACGGCGCGCAGGCGCAGGATGATCTCGGTGACGGTGTCGACTGGAATGTCCATGCGCGTGTCCCAAACCTCGGCCGCCGGGCGGCGGCCCTGAGCAGGCACAACCCGTCAGGGGGAAATGGGTTCGCGGATCACGCCGTCCCATCGACGAAGGCGCGCATGAGGCTGTGCGCGATGGCCATGGGCGGCGGCACCGTGAGGCCGTCCGGATGGGTACCGGCCATCATCGCCCGGACGTCGCCCCGGGTGAGCCATCGGGCGTCGGTGAGCTCGACGGGGTCGAGGGTGATCGCGTCGTCGAGGGCCTCGGCGACGCAGCCGATCATCAGGGAGGCGGGGAACGGCCACGGCTGCGACGCACGGTACGTCACCGCGCCGATGCGAATCCCGACCTCCTCGAGGGTCTCGCGCCGGACGGCGTCCTCGATGGTCTCGCCGGGCTCGAGGAAGCCGGCGAGGCAGGAATACATCGCCTCCTTGAACCGGGGCGAGCGGCCGAGCAGGCAGCGGTCGCCCTTCGTGATCAGCATGATCACCACGGGGTCCGTGCGCGGGAAGTGGTGGGTGTCGCAGGACCCGCAATCGCGCCGGTAGCCGCCGGCGCCGGGTTCGGTCGCGGCGCCGCACTGGGCGCAGAAGCGGTTGCGGGCGTGCCAGGACAGCAGGGATTTCGCCGTCGCCAGGAGCCCGAGCTCGTGGGGCGCGACCCTGCCCTCGGCGGCGAGGCTGCGCAGATCGTCGGTCCGGAAGGCCGGGTCGGCATCGTAGGTCTCGGCCCGCTCCGGCGCCACGGCGGTGGCGAAGACCGGGTCGCCGTCGAGGCGGCCGAGGAACAGCGTCGGGCCGGGCTCGGCTCCGATGCGGTCGGGGGCGAGCAGGGCCGAGCCGTCTGCCAGGACGATGCGGTCGCCGGCGAGCACCACGCGGCGGGCGCCGGGCGCGGTCAGCGGCGGCACCGCCGCGAGGCTCTCGGCCGAGTGGCGCACGAGGCGGTTGTGGACGTAGCCGAGGCCATCGCGAAAATCGGTCATGGTCAGGCCGCCGCGAACAGGGCGCCGATGCGCTCGATCATCTGGGCGCGGGCGTGGGCCGGATAGGGCTTGGCCTCCCCCACCCCCCAGACCGGGCGCGGCCAGGCCGGATCGGACAGGAAGCGCCCGATGACGTGGACGTGGAGCTGGGGCACGACGTTGCCCAACGCCGCGACGTTGACCTTGTCGGGTTTCGCCAGGGCCAGCATCACCCCGGTGGCGAGGCGCATCTCGTCCATGAGGCCCTTCGCGTCCTCCGGCGCCAGGTCGGTGATCTCGCTGGCGTCGGGGCGGCGCGGCACCAGGATCAGCCACGGGAACCGGGCGTCGTCCATGAGCAGCACGCGGCACAGGGCGAGGTCGCCGACATGGACGGTGTCGGCGTCGAGGCGCGGGTCGAGGGTGAAGTCGGAGTCGGTGCTCATGGGGGAGCGATGTAGGGCGGAACGGGCGGGGATGCGAGCGTGTCGGAGGGCCGCCCTCCGCCGTCACGGCGGTCGCCGGAGCAGCCCTACGGTTTCCGCTTGATGATGTTCTTCACCCCCGATGCCGTGACCTCGGGGTTCGGGACGCCTTCGCCGCGGGTCCATTCCACGACATGGTCTGCGCCGTTCACCGCTAGGCGTGTCGGACCCGCAAGGACGAGGGAGACGCGGTTGCCGGCGCCGGACGTATCGAGCCTGCCGGGCGTGCCGCCGCCGCCCAGCGTCGCCGTGACGGTGTTCTGCGTCACGCTGACGGTCACGTCCTGGACCGTGCCCCCCGTCACCGTATTGTCGATCCCGGAGACGGACAGCCCGGCCCCCGCTTCGAAGCTGACCTTGTGGTTCGAGCCGTGCACGGTGATGAGGCCACACCGGCCGGTGAGCGCGATCTCGTTCTGCGCGCCGTAGACCCCGACATCCTTGCCGTGACAGTCGACATCGCGGCTGATCCCGACCCCTTCGATGGTGAGCGCGTCGGCGCGGGCGAGGCTCGGGGCAACGATCGCCGCGGCGAGGATCAGAGGTGACAGACGGGGCACGGACGCATCCTTGGCAGTGGCTGGGATGCGCCAAAAGAGCAAACCGGCCCGGACGCGTCAAACGGCCGAGGCGGCGCGAAACCGTCGTCCATCGCGAAACATCAGATGCCGCTGAACCAGTTGTAGCCCTGGTCCTCCCAGTACCCGCCCGGATAATCATTGGTGACGAAGACGCTGCCGATGTATTTCGGGCTCTTGAAGCCGAGCTTGGTCGGCACCCGCACCCGCAGGGGGTAGCCGTATTCGGGGGCGAGCTCCTTGCCGGCGAAGTCGAGGGCCAGGACGGTCTGGGGATGGAGGGCGCTCGGCATGTCGAGGCTGCCGTAATAGCGGTCGGCGCATTTGAAGCCGACGTATTTCGCGGTCAGGTCGGCGCCGACCCGTTCGAGGAACGTCTTCAGGGGCACGCCGCTCCACTGGCCGATCTGGCTCCAGCCCTCGATGCAGACGTGGCGGGTGATCTGGCTCTCCTGCGGCAGGGCGCGGAGCTTTTCCAGGGTCCAGGGGGTCCTGTCGGCGACGAGGCCGGTGACCTCGAGCTTCCAGTCGGCGCCCTCGACCTCGGGGATGTTGTCGGGCGGATAGTAGGCGTTGAACCGGAACGGGGTGTCGATCATCGAGGCCGGGTAGGTCGGCGCGAGGGTGTTGGGGTCGAACAGCCAGCCCTGGACCCGGTCGTTGAACTTCGACATGGCCCACAGCGCCCGGTCGGTGACGGTGCCGTTGGCGCCGGTGGAGAGGTCGCAGCCCGTGAGCAGGGTCAGGGCGCCCAGCGACAGGCCGGAACGCAGGAGCGCCCGGCGCTCCAGCTTGACCAGCTCGGGCTGGAGGTCGGCGCGCAGGGCCTTAAGGCGGGCGGAGTCTTGCGGATCGCGGGTCATGGTCACGTCTCCGAGGGCGTCACGCGGGCACGGCCGGTGATCATCGCCTTGAGGGTGCTGGGCACCACCAGCACCAGGGCGAGGTGCAGGACGATGAAGCCGACGAGGCCCGCCATGGCGCCGAAATGCACCCGGCGGGCCCATTCGTAGCCGCCGAACAGGGCGGCGAGGCCCTGGAGCTGCACCGGCTTCCACAGGGCGAGGCCCGAGGCGAGGAGGAGCGCGCCGAGGGCGAACGCCACCACGTAGGCGAGGCGCTGCACGGCGTTGTACTGGCCGAGCCGGTGGGCGAGGCGGAGGGCGAGCGCCGCCTTCGCGTCGCGCCACACGGCACCGACGCTCAAGGGGAAGAACGTCCGGGTTACGTGCCGGCTCGCCAGGCCGTAGGCGAGGTAGACGAGGCCGTTCACCGCGAACAGCCACATGGCGGCGAAGTGCCAGGCGATGGCCCCGCCGAGCCAGCCGCCCAGGGTCGCCCATTTCGGGAAGGTGAAGGGGAAGAGCGGCGACGCGTTGTAGATGGCCCAGCCGCTGAACAGCATGCAGAACACCGCCACCGCGTTGATCCAGTGGGTGAGGCGCACCACGAGGGGGTGGATCACCACGGGGC
>NZ_VRUZ01000163.1:0-4085 GCF_008039485.1 Methylobacterium sp. WL69
CGCCGGCAAGCCGCCCGGACCCAAGATCATGGCCCGCGGATGGCAAACCCTCTCAGCCATGCTCGCCGGCGCACTCATCCACGACCGAGAATCACTTCCGTCCAGGCCGTAGCCTTCCAGGAGAGGGAGCCCCGGTGCGCCTCCCGCCCGCATCCGGATGCCTGCCGCTGCATGGAATCGGCCCATTCGCAGTTGTGTGAATCCGGTAGCCTTTCAGGAGAGGGGACCTGTCGCGCTTGATGCCGGCTCATTATGGCTCTCGATGTCAGCCGCCGGGCGGATGTGGGAATCCGGAAGCCGCAAGGCGGAGGAGAGGCGCGCCCGGCACCGGAGCGATGAAATCCTTCGAGGCCGATCCTTCGAGACCCCTCTCCCGAAACCCGATTCTCCTCGCCCGTACCACAATCCCGCGCTAGGTCCGCTGCCATGACCGCCGCGCCCCGTCCCGATCCAAAAACCCTGTCGCGCGAAGAGCTCGAAGCGGAGGTCCGCCGCCTGCGCGCCCAGTCGGCCTCCCTCGCCGAGATGTTCGAGCAGGCCCCGAGCTTCATCGCCCTCCTGTCCGGTCCCGAGCATCGCTTCGCCCTGACCAACGCCGCCTACCAGCGGGCCATCGACCACCGCGCCGTCATCGGCCGCACCGTGGCGCAGGCCCTGCCGGATGCCGCCGCCCAGGGCTACGTCGATCTGCTCGACGGGGTGTTTCGCTCCGGCCGGCCGCACCGGGCGACGGCGGCCCGCTACGACGTCCAGGCCGTGCCGGGCGGCCCCGTCAACGCGCGCACCCTCGATTTCGTCTATCAGCCCATCACCGACGCCCACGGGACGGTCAGCGGCATCTTCGTGGAGGGGCATGACGTCACCGAGCGCACCCTCGCGGAGGCGGCCCTGCGGGAGAACGAGGCGCGCTACCGGACCCTGTTCGAGAGCATCGAGGTCGGATTCTGCATCGTCGAGATGAAGTTCGAGGGGGACCGCGCCGTCGACTACCGCATCGTCGAGGCCAATCCCGCCTTCGTCCGGCAGACGGGGGCCGACGTCGCCGGCCAGTGGGTCAGCCAGTTCGCGCCCGGCCTGGAGCGGCACTGGTTCGACACCTACGGGCGCGTGGCGCTCACCGGCGAGCCCGCGCATTTCGAGCATTACGCCGACGTGTTCGGGCGCTGGTTCGACGTGCGGGCCCTGCGTAACGGCGACCCCGCGTCCCACCGCGTCGCCATCTTCTTCTCCGACATCACCGACCGGCGGACCATGGAGGCGCGGGCGGAGGCCGGCGAACGCGAGCTGCGCCTCGTCACCGACGCCCTGCCGGTCCTCATCGCCTTCATCGGCGCCGACCACGTCTACCGCTTCGCCAACCGGGCCTACGACGACTGGTTCGCCGTGCCCGCCGACCGGATCGTCGGCCAGGACGTGCGCGACCTCCTCGGGCCGGAGGCCTACGCGGCGCGGCGGCCGTTCATGGAGCGGGCCCTGGCGGGCGAGGCGGTAACCTTCGAGCTGGATTGGCCGCACCGCGACGGACGCCCCCGGGTCGCCGAGATCCGCTACCTGCCCCGCCGGGCCGCCGACGGCCGCGTCGACGGCATCCACGTGTTCGTGCAGGACGTGACCGCGCGCAAGCAGACCGAGGCCGACCTCGAACGCCAGGTCGCCGCCCGCACGGCGGAGCGCGACCAGGTCTGGCAGGCCTCCTCCGACCTGCTCTGCGTCGCCAATTTCGACGGCCACTTCGTCAGCCTCAACCCGGCCTGGCCCCGGACCCTGGGCTGGAGCGACGCCGAGTTGAAGGCGCGGCCGTTCCTCGAGTTCGTCCATCCCGACGACGTCGCCGTCACCCTGGAGGCGGCGCGCGGCCTGGCCCGCGGCGAGGCCCAGCTCACCTTCGAGAACCGCTACCGCCACAGGGACGGCCACGCCGTGTGGCTGTCCTGGAACGCGGTGCCCCGCGACGGCCTGATCTACGCCTCGGTCCGCGACGTCACCGCGGTCAAGCACCAGGCCGAGGCTTTGCGCCTGACCGAGGAAGCCCTGCGCCAATCCCAGAAGATGGAGGCCGTGGGCCAGCTCACGGGCGGCCTCGCCCACGATTTCAACAATCTGCTCGCCGGCATCTCGGGGTCCCTCGAACTGATGCAGACCCGGATGACCCAGGGGCGCCTGGGCGACCTCGACCGCTACATGACCGTGGCGCAGGGCGCCGCCCGCCGCGCCGCCGCCCTGACCCACCGCCTGCTCGCCTTCTCCCGGCGCCAGACCCTCGACCCCAAGCCCACGGACGTGGACCGCCTGATCCGGGGCATGGCGGAGCTGGTCCGGCGCACGGTCGGGCCCGCCGTCCACCTCGAGGTCGTGGGCCTTGCGGGGCTGTGGCCGGCCCTGATCGATCCGGGCCAGCTCGAGAACGCCCTGCTGAACCTGTGCATCAACGCCCGCGACGCCATGCCGGACGGCGGCCGCATCACCATCGAGACCGCCAACACCTGGATCGACGAATCCGGCGCCCGGCGCCACGACATGCCGGCGGGGCAGTATCTCAGCGTCTGCGTCACCGACACGGGCACCGGCATGGCCCCGGACCTCGTGGGCAAGGTGTTCGAGCCGTTCTTCACCACCAAGCCCACGGGGGAGGGCACCGGGCTCGGCCTGTCGATGGTCTACGGCTTCGCGCGCCAGTCCGGCGGGCAGGTCCGGATCTATTCCGAGGTCGGCGCGGGGACGACGGTGTGCCTCTACCTGCCGCGCCACGACGGCGAGGCCGACGCCGACGACGCCACCCGGAAGCTGGCGGAGGTCCGCCGGGCCGGGCAGGGCGAGACCGTGCTCATCGTCGACGACGAGCCCTCCGTGCGGATGCTGGTCACCGAGGTGCTGGAGGATCTCGGCTACACCGCCATCGAGGCCGCCGACAGCCTCGCCGGCCTCAAGGTGCTGCACTCCGACGTCCGCATCGATCTGCTCGTGACCGATGTGGGGTTGCCGGGCGGCATGAACGGGCGCCAGATGGCCGACGCCGCCCGCGAGCGGCGGCCCGACCTCAAGGTGCTGTTCATCACCGGCTACGCCGAGAACGCGGTGCTGGGGAACGGCTACCTCCGCCCCGGCATGCAGGTCCTCACCAAGCCGTTCGTCCTGGAGACCCTGGCCGCGCGCATCAAGGACCTCATCGCGGCCCCCTGAGGCCGCCTTCGCTTGATCACTTCGAATCGAGTGGTCGCACTGGTGCCCCCTCTCCTGGAAGGAGAGGGTTGGGGTGAGGTGTGGGACATCTCCGAAAAGGTCACACACCTCACCCTGTCCCTCTCCTTCCAGGAGAGGGGACCCGCGCTTCACCGCGTCCATCAGCGAGACGCACAAGCAACCGAACCGATCGGGCAGCTCTGGCGCCCAATGCCGCGTGCGCCGCCGCGCTTTCGCCGTCCGCCGCGATCCTCTAAGCCCGCCCGACGGCCCCGCGGCGCGGGGCGGACGCGAAGGATGCCGATGGACCGCGAGCCGATCGTCTTCACCTGGCGATCCGCGCCGGCCGAGCACGCCCTCGCCATCGCGCTGACCCTCGGGCTCGGCGGCCCCCTCGCCCTCATCGCCCTCCTGTGCCTGCGCGACCTCGTCGGCGTGCTGGTGGCCCCCGATCACGGCGCGGCCGCCTTCCTGCACGTGGCCGCGAGCCTGCCGTGGCGTCCGGCCGGAACCGGCCCGTCCGTGCTGTTCGCGGGCTGGCTCCTCGGGCCGGCCGAGCGGGTGCGCCTCGCCCTCGCGGTGCTCTCGGGCGCGGCCCTGGCCTCGGCGGCCCTCGGCTGGGGCGTCGCCCGCCTGTGCTTCCTCGCCCAGAGCCGCACGGTGGTGCGCCTCAACGCCCGCGTCACCGACGCCATCCTGCGCGCGCCCCCCGCCGCCCGCGACGACGCCCGCGCCCTGGCCCAGGCCCTCGGCGACCTGCTCGCCCGCATCGACACCCTGTTCGGCCTCGGCCTCCTCGTGCCCGCCATGGCCCTCGGCTCCGCCCTCCTGGCCCTGGGCCTCGCCTGGCTCGCGGCGCCGCGCCTCGTGCCCGCCGTGGCCGTGGGGCTCCTGGCCGCCGGCCT
>NZ_VRUZ01000164.1:0-4042 GCF_008039485.1 Methylobacterium sp. WL69
CCGCAAACCCGCTCCCCTGACCCTGCGCCGCCGGGCATTCTCGCCGATCCGCGTCCTTGCCCGTGTGTCCCCTTGCCCGTGTGTCCCCTTGCCCGTGTGCCCCCTTGCCCGTGTGCGACGACGCGGGCTCTTCCTTCGGGACGGGTCACACCGCGCTCATTCCCCGGGAACCGCCTCGCCCCCGGGGACCGCGTTGCGTGCCGCGTCCCACCCATCGAGCCTTGCATTTTAAAATGATGATCGTAATTTAAAACCACGGGCCGGCCGGTGGGATGCCGCGTCGAAGGAGAGCATCGTGAGCCACATGTCCATCAAGACCGCCATCGTCACCGGGGCGGCGTCCGGCATCGGAAAGGCGACGGCGCAGGCCCTGCGGGTCGCCGGCTACCGCGTCTACGGAACGAGCCGGAAACCCGTGCCGGATGCCGGCCCCGACCTCAGGATGCTGACCTGCGACGTGACCGACGACGCCTCGGTCGCCGGGATGATCGAGACGGTGTTCGGCGAGGCGGGGCGCATCGACCTGCTGGTCAACAACGCCGGCTTCGGTATCAGCGGCGCCGCCGAGGAGTCGTCGGTCGAACAGGCCCAGGCGATGTTCGACGTCAACCTGTTCGGCGTCGTCCGCACGACCCGCGCCGTCCTGCCGATCATGCGGTCGCAGAAGGGCGGTCGCATCATCAACATCAGTTCGGTTCAGGGGCTGATCCCGGCGCCCTACATGGCGCTGTACGGCGCGAGCAAGCATGCGGTCGAAGGCTACTCCGAGTCGCTGGATCACGAGATCCGCGGCCAGGGCATCCGGGTGGTGCTCGTCGAACCCGCCTTCACCCGCACGGCCTTCGACCGGAACCTGGTCCGGTCCGACACGCCGCTGGACATCTACGAGACCGAGCGCGCCGGGCGGGACCGGTTCCTGCGCGAGGTCATGACGACCGCGGACACCCCCGAGGTCGTGGCGAAGGCCGTCGTGACGGCCGCGACCGCGGCGACCCCCAGGCGCCGCTACGCCGCCGGACCGGTGGCGCGGCAGGTCAGCCTGCTGCGGCGTTTCGTGCCGGCCAAGGCCTTCGACAAGAGCTTCCGAAAGCAGATGGGCCTTCCCCGGCTCTCCTGAGGATCACCCTACGGCCCCAGGCGGCGGACGGAGCGCGGTCGGTGGCGTTCGCCGAGCCCAGGCTGGCACGGCCGACGGGAGGGCGGTGCCCGCGCGCAGGGCGGCCGGGGCGCGCGATTCCGGTCCGACGATCATGGGATGTCCTCGGGGTCCGAAGCGGAGCGTCCGTCCGGCGGGCGGGTCCTCGACCAAGGGCACGACGCCTGCACGGTGCCGTTCCAACGCGGGGCCGTCGCCGGCATCGTCGGATGGGGGGATGGACGGCATCGACAGGGCGCGGGAGATCTGCCACCGCCATGCCGGTGGTCTTCGCTTCGGGCTACAGCCGCGCGCTCGCGGAAGAGGGGACCCACGGAGTCCCGCTCCTCGAAAGCAGCATTTGATCGCGGATCTAGCCCACATCCGTTCACGGGCGGTGAATCGGGCATCGGTGGGACAATGAGACCCGGACCCAGGACACCCGGACCGAGGACACCCGGACCCAGCGTGTCGCATAGCCGGGAGCCCCTCTCAATGAGCCGTCGTATCCTGATCACCGGCGCCAGCGTGGCCGGCAACACCCTGGCCTGGTGGCTTGGACGCCACGGCTTCGACGTCACCGTCGTCGAGCGCGCATCCGGTTTCCGAGACGGAGGACAGAACATCGACGTCCGCGGGGTCGGGCGCGAGGTGCTGCGCCGCATGGGTCTGGAACGCGCGGCGCTCGACCAGGGCACCGGCGAAGAGGGCACTGCCTGGGTCGACGGGCGCGGCCGGGCGGTCGCGCGGTTCGCCATGGATGCCAGCCTCGGCGACGGTCCGACCGCGGAGATGGAGATCCTCAGAGGCGACCTGGCGCGGCTCCTCTACGATCCGGCCCGGGAGCACGCGATCTACCGTTTCGGCGATCATGTCATCCGGATCGACGAGGCGGCCGACGCCGCGACGGTGACCTTCGCGGGCGGCACGGTCGAACGCTACGATGCCGTCCTCATCGCCGAGGGCGTGGGCTCGACGACCCGCGAGCTGGTGTTCCCCGGCGCGAACGATCCGCGTTGGATGGATCTGACCATCGCGTACTTCACCATCCCCCGGACCTCCGACGACGACCGGATGTGGCGGTGGTTCAATGCACCGGGCGGACGCAGCATCTCCCTGCGTCCCGACAGGCACGGCACGACCCGCGCGATGCTGTCCCTCCGGCAGCCCCCCGGCGGCGAGCAGGACTGGGATGCGGTCCGGCAGAAGCGATTCCTGCGGGAGCGCTTCGCCGATGCCGGTTGGCAGGCGGACCGGGTCCTCGCCGGCATGGAAACCACCACGGACTTCTATTTCGACGCCCTTCGCCAAGTGAGGATGACGCGATGGTCCGGCGGGCGTGTCGCGGTGACCGGTGACGCAGCCTGGTGCGCCACGCCGCTGGCGGGCATCGGCACGACGCTGGCCATCACGGGCGCCTACGTCCTGGCGGCCGAACTGGCGCGACACGACGACGTCGCCCCGGCCTTCGCTGCCTACGAGCGTGCCATGCGTCCGATGGTCGAGGATGGGCAGGGTGTACCGAAGATTGCGCCGAAGATCATGAACCCGCGGAGCCGGCTGGGTATCGGTGTCCTCCACGGCGTGCTTCGGATCGCGAGCCGGCCCGGCATCCGCCGTCTGGCCTCCCGGTTCTCCACCGGCCGATCCAAGGAGCCGGACCTCTCCGGGTACCCGGCGCCTGCCGTCGCTCGACAGGATAGGGGCGACAGCCCCTGACCGTCTGACTCAGTCCAACCCGTGGGGAGCTGCGCAGCTGGAGGCCGGTTCGTCCCGTCGACCGCCGGTCGGCTTGCGAGGACAAATCCGGATGCGCGGACATTGCCGTCCGATCGGTCTCGAACCGTCCACGCATGAGAATTCCGCTTTCACATCAGCGGGCGGAGCGATCTCGGTTCTCTCCGAAACCTGTCAATTCGGCAGTTGGCTGCTCTTTGTCGGATCAGGTAATGGCACCCTGATCGAGACCTGATGAACGGGAAGAAGATCGCAATGGATGAGTTGAACGGGCGCGTGATCGCCCTTCAAATTCTGATCACCGGCCTGATCGCCCAGGTCGCGAGCGACAAGCGTGATCCGGTCGGCTTCCTGACGGGATTCCGCGACGAGGTGCGTGCCGTGGTGGCGGGCGTCCGGATTGCGGGGGGAGGCGATGCCGCCGACGTCCGTGCCACCGCCCTCAGCACGGTGGACGAATTGTTCTCCCTGCTGAAGCCGCCGAGCGGCGATTGAGCCTGGGTCAGTCGAGGGAGCGCGCACGTCGGAAACGCCGATCTAATCCCCTGCATACCGGGTTCATTGGGGATTGATGTATTTGCGCAACGATCCTCCCGCGGGCTCCCCGAGCGACCGGGCTCTGCCGCGTCGGCACGTCCACACAACCGCTAAGGTCCAACAGGCGCATTGTTTTCCGCTATCTTTAGGATTGTTCTTATTCGAGCAAATTCGTGCTCCGATCTGGAGCGCCCGCCCAAGTTGCACCAAGCTGAATTCGACTTTCATTATCTTATTATGGTTCTAAGATATAGTCGTTGACCGGGCAGGTGCGCGGATGCTTGGGGGTCCAGGTGCGTTCAGAGTTCATCGACTTGAGCTCCGCATCAGGAACTAGACGATGCATGCGCAGGTCAAAGCCCCTCGATCCCTCCGTAATCTAGCGCTCCGGGAGTCGGGGGTCGGTCAGGATCAGGCCAAGACTGTCACGCTGGCCTGTGTCATTGCCGCCGGCTCGATCGGGGGCGCCCAGGCTCAAGGGGCTCCGGCCTCGGCTCTCCCGGCCGTGACCGTCGATGCACCGGTCGCCCGGCCCCGCC
This sequence comes from Methylobacterium sp. WL69, assembly GCF_008039485.1. Classification (NCBI taxonomy): domain Bacteria; kingdom Pseudomonadati; phylum Pseudomonadota; class Alphaproteobacteria; order Hyphomicrobiales; family Methylobacteriaceae; genus Methylobacterium; species Methylobacterium sp. WL69. Next base: position 3,949 of record NZ_VRUZ01000164.1, read on the forward strand.
CTCCGGCGCCCAGGCCCAGCGTCGCCCAGGTCCGGGCTCGCACCGCCCTGCGCCAGGTGGTGCGCACCCGCCGGGTCGCCGCCCCGCCCGTCGC
>NZ_VRUZ01000165.1:0-3672 GCF_008039485.1 Methylobacterium sp. WL69
GGGTGGCTCCGCCAGCCCGGGCGGGCGAGGGTCGGGCGCCGGTGCCGCCTTCGGGAAGGCCCGGGGTCACCCAACCACCCCCACCTCCAACTCCTCCCCGCAAGGGGGAGGAGGCGCGCGCACCTTCGACGGGTGATGTGACGCGCGTCTCTGCCCTCACCGGCCGGCCAGATCCGAAAGGTAGCGGCCGATATCGTCGAGAAACACGCCCATCATCACGCCGAGACTTCCGAGCAGCACCAGCATGCCGATGAGGACCGAGGCCGGCACGGCGACGAAGAACACCTGCATCTGCGGCATCAGCCGGGCCAGCACGCCGAGGCCGACGTTGAACAGGATGCCGAAGGCGATGAACGGCGCCGCAATCTGGACGCCGAGGGCAAAGCCCCGTGCGACGGCCTTGAGGGCGAGGGTCGCGGCCTCGCCGAGGCCCGGCACCCCGTCGGGCGGCAGCAGCACGTAGCTGCGGCCGATGGCGTAGAGGGCGACGTGGTGCAGGTCGGTGGCCATGATCAGGGTGACACCGAGCAGGGCCAGGAAGTTGCCGATGGCGGTCTGCTGGCCGCCCTGCGTCGGGTCCACGGTCATGGCGTAGGACAGGCCGAGCTGCTGCGACACCACCACGCCGGCGACCTGCAGGGCGGCCAGCACCATGCGGACGGTGAGCCCGAGCATCAGGCCGACCAGCACCTCGCCGAACAGCAGCGCGATGAGTCCCGGCCCGGCGATGGCCCCGCCCTGCATCGGCAGCAGGGGGCGCACCACGGGAAACAGCACGAGGGACAGCAGCAGGGCGAAGGCCAGCCGCAGGCGCGGCGACACCAGCTGCTCGCCGACGCCCGGCATCAGCATCACCAGGGTGCCGACCCGGGCGAAGGTGAGCAGGAAGGCCGCCGCGATGCCGGGCAGGAGCAGGTTCATGCCCCGTCATAGCAGGCTTCACCCGCCGGCGACGATGCGGGCGGCGATGCGGGTCATGTAGCCGCCCATGGCGTCGCCCATGAACGGCAGCATGAACAGCAGGGTGGCGAACACGGCGACGATCTTGGGCACGTAGATCAGGGTCTGTTCCTGGATCTGGGTCAGGGCCTGGAGCAGGGAGATCACGAGGCCGACCACGAGGGCGACGAGCATGATCGGCCCCGCCACCTTGAGGAATACGAAGATCCCGTCGCGCGCGACGTCGATGATGGCGAGGCCGGTCATGCTGGTTTCGATTCTCGAGTCCGGGGGATCGTCGAGGCCGTCCATCCAGGGAGGGTGGCCGCTTTGGGGTCGTCCCGCAGGCAGCGCGGGTCCCCTCTCCTGGAAGGAGAGGGACAGGGTGAGGTGTGCGAATTCTCCGGAGATGTCCCACACCTCACCCCAACCCTCTCCTTCCAGGAGAGGGGGCCTTTCGCGCTTCACGCCGACCCATCGGGGCTTGCGAAGGCAGTCGGCGAGCGCGTGTGTCACCCCGACCATGCCGGTGGGAGGGAAGCGGAAGGCGCAACGCGCAATGCCAAAAAACTAGATCTGCATCCGCATGATTTCCTCGTAGGCCGAGATCATGCGGTCGCGCACGGCCACCATGGTCTGGAGGGCGGTCTCGCTCTCGGCCACCGCCGTGACCACGTCGACGACGTTGGCCTTGCCGCCCGCCACCGCCAGGGCCTGGGCATCGGCCCGCTGGCCCGCCGCACCGACGGAATCGAGGGTGGAGGACAGCAGCGAGCCGAAGTTGATGCCCTGCGGGTTGGCGACGGGCGCCGCCTTGGCCATGGCGCCCTTGGCGCCGATGTTCTGGATCGCGGCGTAGGCGCCGGCGGCGAAGGCGTTGGTGGCCATGGCGGAGGGTCTTTCGGGCGCGGGGTCTTGTGGGCAAGGGGTGCGGAGGCGGATCAGGCCTTGAGGATCTCGAGGGTCTTGGCCACCATCCGGCGGGTGGCGGTGACCATGTTGAGGTTGGCCTCGTAGGAGCGCTGGGCCTCGCGCATGTCCATGTTCTCGATGAGCCCGTTGACGTTGGGCAGGCTGACGTCACCCTTGGCGTTGGCGGCCGGGTTGCCGGGATCGTGCTTAACCCGGAACGGGGAGGAATCGCGCCGCACCCGCCCGGTCTCGACCAGGGTCGCTCCGGTCTCGCGGTCGACCTGCTGGGTGAAGGTCGGGATCTTGCGGCGATAGGGGTCGCCGCCCGGCGTGGTCGGGGCCGATTCGGCGTTGGCGATGTTCTCGGCGATGACCCGCATACGGCTCGACTGGGCCTTGAGGCCCGAGGCGGCGGTGGTGAGGGATTTGAGGAAGTCCATGGCGCTCTCGATGGTTCGGGCGACGATCCGCGGGGGGGCGCGGGTCAGCGCTTGCCGATGGCGATCTTCAGGGTCTCGAGGCTCTTCTGGTACATGGACGAGGCGAGCTGGTAGTCGGCCTGGTTGTCGCCGGCCTTCATCATCTCTTCCTCCAGGTTCACGCCGTTGCCGCTCGGGCGGATCTCGAAGCCCTTGACCCGGCGCGGATCGGCGCCCGGCCCCTCCCCCGCCTGGGCCAGGGCGATGTGGGACGGGCTCGTCACGGCGAGGCCGGAGCCCGACGCCCCCACGGGCTGGGCCAGCGCCATGGCGCCGAAGCTCGCCGCCCCTCCCATGCCGGCGCCCGCACCCGCGCCGGCGCCGCGACCGAGATCGGGGTTCGCCAGATCGCGGGGCTTGAAGCCCGGCATGTCGGCGTTGGCGACGTTCTCGGCCAGGAGCTTCTGGCGGGTCTGGTGCCACTGCATCCGGGTGCGCAGCATGCCGAGGATGGGCAGGTCGGTGACGGACACGGTGCGGCTCCAGACCCCGCACCCGGTCGGATATGCCGGGCGATGGGCAAAATCTGCCGCCTCCATGGTTAACGTCGCGTTAAGATCCGGCCTGCACCGGCCGTTGCGCTCGCCCGTCAAGGAGCTGTTAACGAAGTCTTAACGTTATTGCCCCTGGCCGGCCGGGGCGTGATAGTGCTGAGATCAGTGTTGCGTCGGGCCGGTGGCCCCTAAAAGCGAGAGACCCCGGTCTTGCCTTCGTTCTTCAGTTCAGACGGTTCCTCGACGATCCAGTTCGCGATCATCTTCCTCGTCATCTTCGCGGTGCTGGCGGCCGTGGTGTTCGCCTTCCGCCGCCTGACCGGACGGGGCCACGTCCTGTCCTCGAAGCTCGGGGCCCGCGGTCGCCAGCCGCGCCTCGGGATCGTCGACATCTACGAGCTCGACCGGCAGCGCCAGCTCATCCTGCTGCGCCGGGACAACGTCGAGCACCTGCTCCTCGTTGGCGGCCCCAACGACGTCGTCATCGAGCGCAACATCTCGCGCGGCGTCGGCGCCCGCCTCGGCACCGACGAGGCGGCCCGGCCGGAGCCCGAGGCGGAGCCGGCCGAGTCCCTCGAGCCGCCGCGGTTCCAGCCGGCCTTCGAGCCCGCCTTCGAGATGCCCGTGGTGGTGGCCCCGCCCCTGCCCGGCTCGACGACGCGGCCGGCGAGCGTCGGCCGGCGCCTCGACCTGTCCGGGCCCGATGGCGATCGGACCGACCCGGTGCGGGCCCCCGACCCCCTGGAGATCTACGAGCCGCAGCCGGACTTCGAGGCGACGCGCGACTTCGCCGCCGCCCGGTCGTCGCACGCGCCGGTGCCCCCGCGCCCGCCGGCCGAGCCCGCCGC
>NZ_VRUZ01000166.1:0-3663 GCF_008039485.1 Methylobacterium sp. WL69
GAACGCGCCCCGTCCCCTCCTCACCCGCGTGTTCGCCCAGGCTCCGGCGCGCGCCCGCGCCCTGGTGCGCGGCGGCGAGATCGGCCTCGTCGCCCTGGCGGGCCTCGCCGGCTGCGGCGCGGGCGTCCTGGTGGCGGCCATGGCCTGGGTGACGCAGGCCCTGCGCGAAGGGCTCTACGGCCTGCCGCACGGCGCCCGCCTCAGCGCCAGCCACGACCTGCCGGCCCTCACCCTGCTCCTCGCCCCGGCGGCGGGCGGCGTGCTGCTGGGCATCCTCGCCCTCGCCCGGCGGCGTGAACGGCGCCCGCAGGCGGTCATCGACCCCATCGAGGCCAACGCCCTGCACGGGGGACGGATGTCCGTGCGCGGCTCGGGACTCGTCGCCCTCCAGAACGTGATCTCGAACGGGTGCGGCGCCTCCGTCGGTCTCGAGGCCGGCTACACCCAGCTCTGCGCCGGCCTCGCCTCGCGCCTGGGACTGTCGTTCGAGCTGCGGCGGAGCGACCAGCGCACCTTGGTAGGATGCGGGGCCGCCGCCGCCATCGCGGCCGCCTTCGGGGCGCCGCTCACGGGGGCATTCTACGCCTTCGAGCTCATCATCGGCACGTATTCCATCGCCACCCTGACGCCCGTGGTGGTGGCGGCGCTGTGCGGCAGCGTCGTCGCCCGTGCCCTGATGAACCAGCCCGCCCTCGTCACCGTCGAGGGCCTCGACGCCCTCACAACGACGGCGATCACCGGGGCCGACACCCTGCCGGTGCTCGGCCTCGGCCTCATCTGCGCCGGCCTCGGCATCCTCATCATGCGCGGCGTCACCCTGGTGGAGGCCGGAATCCGCGCGAGCCGGCTGCCCGCCCCGGTGGCCCCCGCCCTCGGCGGCCTGTGCGTCGGCGCCCTGGCGCTGGCGACCTCGCCGCAGCTGCTCTCGGGCGGCCACGGGGCGCTGCACCTCCATCTCGACAACCCCGGGACCGGCATGGGACTCGGGGCCCTCGCCCTGCTGTTCGCCGCCAAGGCGACGGCCTCGGCCATCTCCATCGGTTCGGGGTTTCGCGGCGGGCTGTTCTTCGCCTCCCTGTTCCTCGGGGCGCTGGCCGGCGAGGTCTTTTCGGGGTCGATGCCGGGGCTCACCGCGTTCGCGCCCACCCCGCTCGCCTACGCGGTGATCGGCATGAGCGCGCTCGCCGTTGCCGTCATCGGCGGACCGCTGACCATGACCTTCCTGGCCCTGGAGCTCACGGGAAGCTTTCCCATCACCGGCCTGGTCCTCGCCGCGGTGATCGCCTCCTCGCTCACCGTGCGGAAGACCTTCGGCTACTCCTTCGCCACCTGGCGCTTCCACCTGCGCGGCGAGAGCATCCGCAGCGCCCACGATGTCGGCTGGATCCGGACCCTCACCGTGGAGACCCTGATGCGGCGCGAGGTGGCCACGGTGCCCCTCGACACCGGCCTCGACGCGTTCCGCGCCGGCCATCCCCTCGGATCGCCCTCGCGGATCGTGGTGGTGGACGGGGCGGGGCGCTACGCCGGCATCGTCCGCGTGCCCGAAGCCCACGCCGCCGCCCGCGCCGCGGAGGGCGCCGCGCCCAGCCTCGCCGGCCTCCTGCGGCACGCGGGCGACGTCCTGACGCCGGGGATGAACGCCAAGGCGGCGGCCGCCGCCTTCGACCGCACGGAGGGCGAGGCGCTGGCCGTCGTCGACGGCCTCGACACCCGCCGGGTGGTGGGTCTCCTGACGGAGAGCCACACCCTCAAGCGCTATGCCGAGGAACTCGACCGGCAGCGCCGGGCGATGCTGGGCGAGACGGCCTGACCCGTCGCCCCACGGATCAGGCGTGGACGACGCGCGCCTTCGCCCCCAGCGCCTCCTCGACGGTGCCGTCGCCGTCGAGATAACCGTGGCGCTTGGGGTTCGGCATGATCAGCGAGGCGACGAAGGCGATGCCCAGCATCACGGTGACGTACCAGAAGAACGTGCTCTCCGAGCCGATCTGCTTCAGGTAGAGGGCCACGGCCTCGGCGGTACCGCCGAACAGGGAGTTGGCGACGGCGTAGGACAGGCCGACGCCAAGCGCCCGCACCTGGGTCGGGAACAGCTCCGCCTTCACGATGCCGGAGATGCCCGTGTAGAAGCTGATCACGGTCAGGCCGATCATGATGAGGCCGAAGGACAGGATCGGGTTGGTGGTGGAGCCGATGGTGGTCATGAGCGGGACCACCATGAGGGTACCGAGCCCGCTGTAGAGCAGCATGTTGGCCTTGCGGCCGATCTTGTCCGACAGCCAGCCGAAGAACGGCTGGATGATCATGTAGACCAGCAGCGCCGCCGTGGAGATCTGCGAGGCGGTGATCTTGTCGATATGCGCCGTGTTGAACAGGTACTTCGGCATGTAGGTGGTGAAGGTGTAGAAGCTCAAAGAGCCGCCGGCCGTGTAGGCCAGCACCACGCAGAACGCGCGCCAGTGCTTGAACAGGGCCGCGAAGGTGCCGGATTCCTTGGAGTTCATGTCCGCCTGGGTGGCGGTCTCGGTGAGCGACGAGCGCAGGTACAGGGCGACCACGGCGGCGAGCGCCCCGATCACGAACGGGATGCGCCAGCCCCAGGCGGTGAGCTGCTGGGCCGTGAGGAAGCCCTGCAGGACGATGAGCACCAGGGAGGCGAGGAGCTGGCCGCCGATGAGGGTGACGTACTGGAACGAGGCGAAGAACCCGCGCCGGCCCTTGATGGCGATCTCGCTCATGTAGGTGGCGCTGGTGCCGTACTCGCCGCCCACCGACAGGCCCTGGATCATCCGGGCGAGGAGCAGCAGGGCCGGGGCGAGGTGGCCGACGCTGGCATAGGTCGGCAGCACGGCGATCATGAGCGAGCCGGCGCACATCATCAGCACCGAGATCATCATCGATTTCTTGCGGCCGAGCCGGTCGGCGAGACGCCCGAACAGCCAGCCGCCGATGGGCCGCATGAAGAAGCCCACCGCGAAGACCGCCGCCGATTTCAGGAGCTGGCTCGTGTCGTCGCCCTCGGGGAAGAACACCGGCGCGAAGTACAGGGCGAAGAAGGCGTAGCAGTAGAAGTCGAACCACTCGACGAGGTTGCCCGACGACGACGCGACGATGGCCTTGATCCGCCGGCGATTGTCCGCCGCCTCGTCGAGCCTCGGCGACATGACTCCAGCACTGTCCGACATGCGCGTCCCCCTGTTTTGTTTGGGATGTTGTTGGATTGGCTCATTCTTTTTTGAGCATGGACCCGCCCGGGGCACGCTTTGCGGGGACGTTAAGCATCGGCGAAAAATTCACAAGGGCTCCGGCGGGCCGGCAGCCCCATGAGCGCCCGCATCGCGGCCGTGGCGGATATGCGCTCAAGCTTTCGTTGGATCAAGCGAGCGCGAACGAAAGGTCTCGCACCCGTCGGACCGAAGAAATTCGGAACGGTTTCTCGGGCGTCCTCGTTGCGGCTGCGCATCGGCGCCGGACGGCGCCGTCGATCAACGGGTCGGGAAACGAAACCATGAGCAAGCTCTTTCGTAGCACGGTCGCGGCCGCGCCCTCCTCGCTCGCTCGACGGTGCGGTTCAGCCCCGGATCACGTCCACGATCTCGTAGGTGTCGGGATCGACGATGACGATGTCGTCGTCGACGAGCACGTAGCGGTAATCCTCGT
>NZ_VRUZ01000167.1:0-3661 GCF_008039485.1 Methylobacterium sp. WL69
GAAGGAGACCATCACCCGCCTGTGCGGCCGGGGGGTGGGGCAGGCCGCACAGGCGGGTGATGGTCTCCTTCAGGGCGTGCCGGTGCACGACCTGATCGATCATCCCGTGCGCGAAGAGGTACTCCGAGCGCTGGAAGCCGTCGGGGAGCTTTTCGCGGATGGTCTGCTCGATGACGCGCGGGCCGGCAAAGCAGATCAGCGCGCCGGGTTCGGCGAGATGGACGTCGCCCAGCATGGCGTAGGAGGCGGTGACGCCGCCCGTGGTCGGGTTCGTCAGCACCACGATGTAGGGCAGCTTCGCCGCCCTGAGCCGGCGGATCGCCACGGTGGTGCGCGGCATCTGCATGAGGGACAGGATGCCCTCCTGCATGCGCGCCCCGCCGGAGGCCGAGAACAGGATGTAGGGCGTGCGCTTGTCGAGGGCCGTCTCGGCGCCTCGGACGAAGGCCTCGCCCGCCGCCATGCCGAGGGACCCGGCCATGAACGCGAAGTCCTGGGCCGCCAGGGTCATGGGCAGGCCGCCGACCCGGCCGAAGCCGATCTTGAAGGCGTCGGGCATGCCGGTCTTGGCCCGCGCGTCCTTGAGGCGGTCGGCGTAGCGCTTCTCGTCGCGGAACTTGAGGGGGTCGGCGGCGACCTCCGGCAGGGGCACGTCGATCCAGGTGCCCTCGTCGAACATCATCTTGAGGCGCGCCTGGGCGCTCATCTTGAGATGGTGCTCCGAGCCGGGGATGACCCAGTGGTTGCCCTCCACCTCCTTGTGGAAGACCATCTGCCCGGTATCGGGGCACTTGACCCAGAGGTTCTCCGGCGTCTCGCGCTTGAACAGGGTCTTGATCTTGGGGCGCACGACCTCCGAGATCCAGTTCATCGGCTCAACCATCATCGTGATGCCGTCCTCGTTCGCGGAATTCCGGTGTCAGTCCTTGGCCGCCCGGCGCACGCCCGCGGCGAGATCGCGCACCAGGGTGCTCACCGCCTCCACGGTCCCGGCCTGGGCGCGGTCCTCGCCGTCGAGGCTGCCCCGGAGGGCGTCGATGAGGGCGGACCCGACGACGACGCCGTCGGCCCCGCGCGCGATGGCGGCGGCGTCCGCCCCCGTGCGCACGCCGAAGCCGACGACGACGGGCAGGCTGGTGTGGCGCCGGATGCGGCCGACGGCGTCGGCCACCTTGCCGAAATCCGGGGTCGCCGTCCCGGTGATGCCGGTGATCGACACATAGTAGACGAAGCCGGCCGTGTTCGCGAGGACGGCGGGCAGGCGCTTCTCGTCCGTGGTCGGGGTGGCGAGGCGAATGAAGGCGAGGCCCTTGGCGAGCGCCGGCAGGCACAGCTCGTCGTCCTCTTCCGGCGGCAGGTCGACGACGATGAGGCCGTCGATCCCGGCCGCCACGGCGTCGTCGATGAAGCGTTCGACGCCGTAGGTGTGGATCGGGTTGAAGTACCCCATCAGGATCACGGGCGTGCCGGCATTGCGTTCGCGGAAGCGGCGGACGAGGTCCAGGGTCCCGGCGACGCCGTGGCCGCCCTTCAGGGCCCGCAGGCCGGCGGCCTGGATCGCCGGACCGTCGGCCATGGGATCGGTGAACGGCAGGCCGAACTCGACGATGTCGGCGCCCGCGTCCGGCAGGGCTTCCAGGAGCTTCAGGGAGGTCTCGGGGTCGGGATCGCCCGCCATCACGTAGGTGACGAGGGCCGCGCGCCCTTCCGCCCGGCAGCGGGCGAAGGTCGCCGCGATGCGGGTCTGGACGGTACCGTTGGCAGAGCTCGATTCGGTCATGGACGCTTGCGCTCTCGCGGCCGGCCCGGGGCGCGGGACGGTCGGGCTTTCGGATGGAGCCGTCGCGCCTACACCATCGGGACCGGCCCGTGAAGCGCGGCCCGTCCGCGCCGGGTCCGCGGACCGGCGCAAGACATCCTTAAGCGCCTTTCGAAAGCCGGCGTTCAAGCCCGGCTGGCATCCTCCCCCCTGTCGCGGACGGGCCCGTCCCGTCGCGCCGGGGAGAGACGCATGACCATCCAGGCCCTCGCGCCGATCCTCGCAGTCCTCGCCGCCGCCCTCGCCGCAATCCTCGTCGTCCTGCGCCGGCGCGCCCTCCCGGCGGCGGAGGCCGCCGAGGTCGAGTCCCTCCAGGCCCGGATCCAGCGCATCTCCGAGAGCGAGGAGCGCTACCGCGCCCTGGTGGAGGCCACCACCGAGATCATCGTCCAGCGCGACGCCCGCGGGCGGATCACCTTCGCCAATGCGGGGTTCGGGCGCCTCGTTGGCGCCGAGCCCTTCGCCCTCGTGGGCTCCACCGTGGACGTCGCCTGTTTAGAGCGCGGCGCCGCGGAGGAGGGCCCGGACGGCGTGCGGCGGGTCGAGATGCGCCTGTCGCCCGTGGACGGGCCGCCGCGCTGGTTCTCCTTCATCGAGATGCCCGTCTCCGGCCCCGATGGCGGCCGCCAATGGCTGCGCGCCGGCACCGACATCACCGGGCGCATCGCGGCCGCCCGCTCCCTCGACGAGGCCCTGACCCGGGCCGAGGCCGCCAACGTCGCCAAGTCGCGCTTCCTCGCCACCGTCAGCCACGAGTTCCGCACGCCCCTCAACGGCATCCTCGGCATGGCCGACCTCGTCCTAGACACCGGCCTCGACCCGGAGCAGCGCACCTACGTCGAGGCGGTGCGGACCTCCGGCAAGGCGCTGCTGTCGCTCATCGACGGCATTCTGGATTTTTCGCGGATCGAATCCGGCCGCCTTGACCTCTCCGCCGCGCCGTTCGATCTCGCGGCCCTGGCCGAGGGCGTGGTCGAGCTCCTGGCGCCGCGCGCCCAGGACAAGGGCATCGAGATCGCCCTCGACATCGCCGAGGACCTGCCCGCCGGGGTGATCGGCGACGCCGACCGGGTGCGCCAGATCCTCGTCAACCTCGCGGGCAACGCCGTGAAGTTCACCGCGACGGGGGGCGTCGGACTCGAGATCGCCCGCGACGGCGACGGGGTCGCGCTCACGGTGTGCGACACCGGGCCCGGCATCCCGCAGGACCGCATCCCGATCCTGTTCGAGGAATTCGAGCAGGGCGACGGCAGCGCGAGCCGGCCCCACGAGGGCACCGGCCTCGGCCTCGCCATCACCCGCCGCCTCGTCGCCCGCATGGGCGGGCGGATCGCGGCGGAGTCCATGGTGGGCCGTGGCAGCCGCTTCACCGCTTTCCTGCCCCTGGTCTCCGTGTCTTCGGAGCCGGTCTCCTCCGTCCCCGCCGGCCCAGCGCCGTCCCTCGCCGGGCAGGCGGTGCTGATCGTGGCCGATTCGCCGTTCCAGGCGCCGTTCCTCGCCCGCCGCCTGTCGGAGGCGGGCGCCTCGGCGGTGGTGGTGGCCACGGAGGCGGCGGGCCTGGCGGCCCTGTCCGGGACGCCGTTCGACGCGGTCATCGCCGACCGGTCCCTCGGCGACGCCGCCGTGCGGGCCGTGGCGCGGGCGGCCAAGGCCCGGGGCGTGCGCTGCAGCCTCGTCCTGCTCTCGCCCTTCGACCGGCGCGGGTTCGGCTCCCCCGGGGCGGCGGGCTTCGACGGCTACCTCATCAAGCCCGTGCGCGCCCGCTCCCTGTTCGACCGGCTCGTGGCACCGGCGCTCCCCGCGGCGGCGCCCGACGGCGCGGGGAGCGCCGGTGCCACGAGC
>NZ_VRUZ01000168.1:0-3491 GCF_008039485.1 Methylobacterium sp. WL69
GCCCCCGGCCCGGCCCCCCGAACTCTCCGGCGAAGCCGCCCTCGCCCTGACGGTGGCGGCGGCCGACGACACCGCCTGCCGGCAGCGCCTGGAGCGCCTCGGCGCCCGGTTCGAACCCCAGCCGGCCCTCGCGGACGGCCAGTGCGGCGCGGCACGCCCCCTGAAGATCACGTCGCTTTCCGGCGACCTCGCCCTGACACCCCCCGCCCTCCTGGTCTGCGGGGCCGCCGAGGCCCTGGCGCGCTGGGCCACGGAGGCGCAGGTGCTGGCCGAGCGCGACCTGTCGCAGCCGCTCAAGGGCCTCAGCCTCGGCACCACCTACGTCTGCCGGGGCCAGAACCACGATCCCGATGCCAAGCTGAGCGAGCACGCCTTCGCCAACGGCATCGACGTGATGGGATTCACCTTCGCGAACCGGCCGGCCATCGCCGTGGCGCCCCTGCCCGAGGGGACGCCGGAGGCGGCCTTCCTCGCCCATGCCCGCGCCAAGGCCTGCGGGGTCTTCCGCACGGTGCTCGGGCCCGGCACGGATGCGGCGCACGCCAACCACTTCCACCTCGACGAGCGCGAGCGTCCCGCCGGCCACCGCCTCTGCCAATAATTTTCAAGGCGCGGAACGGCTTAGTCTCCGCCGAGCTTGTTTCCTGTCGAGTGGGCGGCGGCGCCCCGGCCAGGATGCGTGACCATGCTTGGATTGTTGAAGGTGGGCGGCGTGTCCGCGCTGGCCTGGACCTGCCTCGTCGGCGGTGCCCAGGCGGCGCCCGAGAAGGCGGTCCCCGAGAAGGAAACCTCCGCCAAGGAAGCCCAAGCCAAGGAAACCCCCGGCAAGGAACCCCCCGCCAAGGCGGACGCGGCGCGCCCAGCCGAAGCGCCCGCCCTCACCCGGGACACCATCGAGGCCGCCACGTTCGTGGATGGCGCGAAGCCGAAGGGCGACGACGGACGGGCCGGCGCGAAGAAGGGTGGCAAGGGGAAGGCCGACGACAAGCGGCCCGACCCCCTCCTCGTGAAGGTGCAGGTGCTTCTCGACCGGGCGCAGTTCTCGCCCGGCGCCATCGACGGACGCGACGGCGAAAACCTGCGCGGCGCCCTCTCGGCCTTCGCCGTCGCCAACGGCCTGCCTGCCGCGACGCGCATGAACGCGAAGCTGTTCGAGACCCTGAAGGCCACGAGCACCGAGCCGGTGGCGGCCGAGTACACCCTGACCGAGGCCGACGTCGCCGGGCCCTACGTCCCGGAAATCCCCGCGAAGATGGAGAAGCAGGCCGATCTGGAGGCCCTGTCCTACACCGATGCGCGCGAGATGCTGGCCGAGCGCTTCCACATGACGCCGGCGCTTCTCACCGCCCTCAACCCCGACAAGCCCCTCGACAAGGCCGGCACGGTGATCACCGTGGCGGCGGTGCCGGCCCTTGAGACGGGCAAGCCGAAACCCGAGGACAAAGCGGGCAAGAGCGACAAAGCTGGCAAGACCGGCAAAGCAGCCAAGGAGGACAAGGCAGCCAAGGAGGACAAGGCAGCCAAGGAGGACAAGGCAGCCAAGGAGGACAAGGCGAGCGGGGACGACAAGCCGGCCAAGGATGTCGCCCGCATCACCGTCGACAAGGCGACCCGCCACGTGCGGGCCTTCGACGAGGCCGGCAAGCTCCTGGCGTTCTACCCCGCCTCCATCGGCAGCGCGGAGAAGCCCGCCCCCTCGGGCAAGACCAAGGTGAAGGGCGTCGCCTTCGCGCCGACCTACACCTACAACCCGAAATACGCGTTCAAGGGCGTGAAGACGAAGGAGAAGTTCACGATTCCCCCCGGCCCCAACAACCCCGTGGGCGTGGTGTGGATCGACCTCGCAATCCCCTCCTACGGCATCCACGGCACGCCGGAGCCCGAGAAGGTCGGCAAGACCGAGTCGCACGGCTGCATCCGCCTGACGAACTGGGACGCGCGCAGTCTCGCCCTGCGGGTCGCGCCCGGCACCGAGGTCACGTTCGTGGACGACTGATCCGGGCGAGCGCCGCCAGCCCCAGCATGGCGGCGTCGCCGAGGAAGGCCAGGGCGGCGGTGGCGCAGGCGCCCTGGAGCATCGGCACGGTGTTCTGGTTCTGGAGCCCGGCGACGATGGGGGTGCCGAGCGTGGCGGCGCCGGCCAGGGCCCCGACCGCCGCCGTGGCGATGGACAGCACCAGGGCGGTGCGCAGGGTCTCGACGATCCCGGGCGCGGCCAGGGGCAGTTCGACGGACAGCAGGATCTGCCGGCGGGTCAGGCCCATGGCCTCGGCCGCCTCGCGTGCCTCGCGCGACACCGTCTCCAGGGCGCCGACCGTGCCGCGCAGGACCGGCATCACCCCGTAGGCGACCAGCGCCAGGAGGGTCGGCGGACCGCCGAAGCCCAGCACCGGCAGGGCGAGGGCCACCACCACCACGGGCGGCACCGCCTGGGCGGCGGCGGCGACGCCGTCGATGGCCGGGCGCAGGGCGGCCGCCCCGCGCCGGGTCGCCACGATGCCGAGGCCGATCCCGAGGCCCGCCACCAGGGCGAGGCCGGTGCCGGCGAGGACGAGGTGCTGCAGGGCGAGGGCGAGGAGACGCTCCGCGTCGAGGGCTCGGCGCGGTGCCTCGCCGAGGATTTTTGCGATCCGGGTTGCGACCGCCGGATGGCTCAGGGCCGCCAGGGCGAGGCCGGTCGCCGCGACGGTGACGATGGGGCGGAGGCTCATGCCGGCAGTCCCGCGCGCATCCCATCCTCCACGGCGCTCAAGGTCCGCTCGGCCACGAGCGAGAGGGCGACCACCGGCACGGCGCCGAGCAGGATGAGGTCGGGGGCGAACTGCGCCATGCCGTCGAAGACGATGCGGCCGAGGCCGCCGGCCCCCACGAGGGCGCCGAGGGTGGCGAGCCCGATGCCCTGGACGGCGGCGACCCGCAGGGCCCCGACGAGGAGCGGCGCCCCGAGGGGCAGGCGCAGGCGGGCGAGGATCTGAGCGTCCGTGAGGCCCATGGCCCTGGCCGCGTCGAGGCTGGCGGGGTCGGGCGCGCGGAGCGCCGCCGCCAGCCCCCGCCACAGGGGCAGGAGCAGGTAGGCGGCGACGCCCACCATGGCGGGGGCCGGCCCCAGGGCCGAGAGACCGAGGTCGCGCAACGGGGGCACGGCCCGCAGCAGCCCGCCGGTGAGGGCGACGAGGCCGCCCAGCAGCGCCACCGCCGGCACCACCTGCACCCCGCCGATGGCGATCCCGACCGCGTCCTGGCCGCGCCGCCACAGGGACAGCAGGATCACCGCGGGGACGGCCAGTCCGAGGGCGCCGCCGGCGAGCACGAGGTGCTCGACGAAGGCCGCGTGCACGGCCTCGCGCCGGGCGGCGTACTCGACGGCGAGGGACAGGGCGTCGAACAGGCCCGCCCGCGCCTGCCCCTCGGGGCGCCGCTCCTCGTCGGGGCCCTGCGGGTCGCCGCCGTCCAGGGCATCGGGCTCGCCACCCTCGGCGCCCTCGTGGGGG
>NZ_VRUZ01000169.1:0-3422 GCF_008039485.1 Methylobacterium sp. WL69
GCGCCGAACGCCCCCGCGGCGGCCTCCGGGGACGCCTCGGCGGCCTCCGCCCCGCCCCGGGGCGCCACGGCGTCCGGGGGGCGCGGGGCCGGCATCGTCGCAGCGAACGTGTTCATCGGCCGCTCTTCCTCATCAAGTCGTCGATCTGATCGATCGCCCCCTGCGCCCGGGCGATGGCGGAGGGGGTCGGGACCTCGCGGGCCACCACCTGGGTCGGCACCGGCGGGAGCGGGGCGACGGCCGGCACGCCCGGCACGTCGCGGATCTCCCGGGCGGTGGCCAGGGCCGCGTCGAGGAGGTCGCGATCGGCCGGCGCCAGCACGGACCGGTCGGTCATCCGCAGGGTCTCGACGCTCTCCTCGAACCGGCCGTCCACCACCACGAGGGCGGCGGCCCGGTACAGGCGGGCCCGGACCGCCGCGACGGTGCCGGGCTCGGTCAGGGTGACGGTGCGCTCGGCGGCGAAGACGGCGGTGGCGTTCTTGCCCTGGTCGAGGGCGGCGCGGGCCACCAGCAGGTAGAGGTCGCGCCGGCCATCCGGCTCGATCTCGTCGAGCATGGCCTGGAGCCGGGCGAAGCGGCCCGCATCGGTGCCGAAATCGAGGCGGGTCAGGGCGGCGGCGAAGCGCTGACGGAAGTTGCCGGCGTAGACCGAGTGGCGGAACCGGCGCAGGTACTGGATCGCCAGGGCCTCGAACTTCGCCAGATCGTTGCCCTGGGCCAGGACGAAGATCTCCCGGCGGAGCGCCCCTTCCTCCACCAGGGTGCCGGGCGCCAGCAGGCGCGCGAGATCGAGCAGGCGGATCGACTGGGCGGGATCGTCGCGCACCACCAGGGCCGACTGGGTCAGGGCGAGCTGCGCCCCGAGGCCGACGGGCACGGACGCGGCGTCGATCTTGGTGAGCAGGGTGCGGGCCTCCTTCTCGCGGCCTTCGAGGAAGGCGAGGGACCCGAGCACCAGGGGCGTGCTCTCCGCCGGCACCTTGGTGGAAGCGAGGATGTGGCGCAGGAGCGCCGGCCCGCCGCCGCCGAGGGCGAAGGTCACGGCCGCGCGGATGTTCACCGGGTCGGCCCAGGCGTCGGGCTCGAGGGCGCGCATGCGGTCCTCCGCATGGGCCAGGAGGGCGCGCTGGCCCGTATGGGCGGGCCCCGAGCCTTGCGCGATGCGGTCCTGCAGCAACTGCAGGGTGCGGACCATCTCGACGGGCAGGGTGTAGGGCTCGACCGGCAGGGGCTCGATGGCGGCGGCGGGTGCTGCGGCGTGCCCGCCCGCGTCGTGATTGCCGCCGTGGGACTCGGCGGCGTGCGCGGGGGCCTGGGCAAGGAGGCCGATTCCGAGGGCGAGAATGGCGAATCGCGCCACATCGCATGCCAACCCGCGCGCGCACCGCCCTCCCCCTTGTGGGGAGGGATCGAGGGCGGCAGCAGTTGCCCGGGGATCCGCCGACGCCCGTCTCACTCCGGCCGTCCGCGCAGAAGAATCTCGATGCGGCGGTTCTCGGCGGCCTTCGGGTCGGCGGGGTTGCGCGGCTGGCGGTCGGCGTAGCCCTCGATCCGCTCCAGGCGGGCATCGGCGAGGCCGCCGCGCACGAGCATGTAGGAGGCCATCTGGGCGCGGGCCGAGGACAGGCGCCAGTTGTCGTAGGTCTCCGAGCGGAACGGCCGGCCGTCCGTGTGGCCGCGCACGACGACCTGGCCGGGCCGGTCCTTGAGGATGCGGGCCACCTGTTCGAGGGCGCGCACCACCTTGGCCTGGGGCTCGGCGGAGCCGACGCCGAACATGCTGAATCCGATGTCGTCCGTGAGGCTGATGAGGATGCCCTCGCCCGTGCGGCGCACCTCGACATGCGGCGCCGGCGCGCCGCCCTGGGACGGCACCGCCTTGGCGATCTCGGCCTTGATCGCGGCGACGGCGGCCGTCTCAGCGGCCTCCGCGACCTTGGCCGCGTTCGCCTCCTTGGCGTCCCGTGTCTCCTTGGCGGTTTTCGACTCCGCGGGTTTCGACTCGGCGGCCTCGGCGGGCTTCGGCGTCAGGTTCGCCGGCAGCCGGATTTCGCCGTCCTCGGGCAGGGCCGAGGCGAGCTGGACGGGGGCGGCCTTCGGCGCGCCGGCCGATCCGGCGCCCTTCGACGGCACGGTGGCGGCGCGGGCGTCGAGGCGGGCCTCCTGCGGCAGGGGGCTGACGGTGGCGGTCGAGCCCGGCTGCTCCGTCCGGGCCTTCGTCACGGGGGCGACCTGCCAGTAGAGCGGATCGAACGGGTCGCGCGCGGCCTCGCCGCCCTTGAAGCCGGGCTCGCCCGTCTCGGACGCCACGGTGTCGGCACTGGCGGATTCGGATTCGGCTTCCGCCGCGAGCTTGGCCAGCACGGCGTAGGGGTCCTGGAACAGGGCGGCCTCGCGGGCACGGCTGCCGGGGGCCGCGTCGGCACCCTTGCCGTCACCCTTGCCGTCGCCCCTGCCGCTGCCTTCGCCCTTGCCGTCCTCCGGCTTGCCCTCCTCGGGGATCGGCTCGCCGGGGGTGTTGGTGGGGTCACGCACGCCCTTGCGGTCGAAGGTGACGTCGGCGAGCTTCACCGGGTTGAAGTACTGGGCGATGGCGCTCTTCGTTTCCTTGGTGGTGGAGCCGATGAGCCACAGCACCAGGAACAGCGCCATCATCGCCGTCATGAAGTCGGCCAGCGCGATCTTCCAGGCGCCGCCGTGGTGAGCTTCCTCGTGGTCGCTGTGGCGCTTGATGATGATGATCTCGTGGTGGTCGTCCGCCATCGCGTCAGGCTCCTTCGACGGCGGCGGCGAGCAGGCCGGCCCAGGCGCCGAGCTGCGTCTCGATGATTGTCTGGTCCGCCCGGATCGTGACCTCGACGGCCTCGGAAGGGTGGAAGGCCACGGTGGATTCGCCCGCGCCGAGTTTGCCCGCGAGCCCGTCGAGGAGGTCGGCCGGTCCGCTGATGCGCACGGGGGCGTGGCGGGGGTCGGCGAGGAGCTGCGCCAGGGTTAGGGCGAGGTCGTCCACGGCCTGGCGCCGGAGGCCCGCCGTCAGCACGGGCACCAGCAGGGTGCCGACGCGGTCGGTGAGCTGGCCCCCGAGGGCCTGGAGCGCGGCGGAGAATCCGGCGGCGAGGCGATCGCCCTCGGCGGCGCACCATTCCGCGCGCGCGGCGGCGAGGCGGGCGTCGAAATCGGCCTGGGCGAAGGCGAGCGCCGCGGCGGATTCACTTTGCGCCTCGGCCCGGCCCTCGGCCCGGCCACGGGACGCGGCCTCCGCCAGGAGGGCGGCGCGATCCTCCGGCGGGGGCGCGGGAGCGGTCGGCGCTGCTGGGCCTCCAGAGTGGCGGCGGTGAGCACGGTGACGCTCGATCCGACCTGGTCGACGGGCGTCGGCACGCCGGTGGCGGAGACGGAAAGCTCGGAGAGCGTGACGG